>JANNRN010000279.1:0-3359 GCA_031401375.1 Phyllobacteriaceae bacterium
GTTCGACGTCATCATTGACGCGACCTATACGAAAATCCTGAAGCCCGATCCGCGCGCCTATCAGATGTGCCTTGATGCGCTGGGGCTGGCCGCCCAGTCTTGTGTCTTTGTCGACGATCAGAAGAAGAATGTTGATGGCGCCCGCGCCCTCGCCATTCCAACGGTGCATTTTGACGTGACCGAACCTGCAAGCAGCTATGCCCTGGCAATGGCCATGCTTGGACGAATGAACAAGGAAATCTCCCATGCGTGAAGCTAATTTTCTGACCGAAAACAACGCCAAGCATCTGTGGCATCCGATGGCGCATGCCGGTGAGATGCGGGCCAATCCGCCGCGCATCATCAATGGCGCATCCGGCGTTGAAATCACCGATCTCAATGGTCACACGGTTCTGGATGCAGTGGGCGGGCTTTGGAACGTCAATCTCGGCTATTCCTGCGAGCCCATCAAGAAAGCCATCCGCGATCAACTCGACCAGCTTCCCTATTATTCCTCATTTCGCGGCACCACCAATGCGCCAATGATCGAGTTGTCATGGGAACTGTCGGAGTTTTTCAAGCCGGAAGGCCTCACCCGCGCGTTCTTCACGTCGGGCGGTTCAGACTCGGTCGAGTCGGCGCTGCGTCTTGCCCGCCAATATCACAAGCTGAAAGGTCAGCCGGAGCGCACCAAGTTCTTCGCCTTGAAGAAGGGCTATCACGGCACCCATTTCGGCGGCGCTTCAGTCAATGGCAATGCGAATTTCCGCCGCGCTTATGAGCCGCTGATGCCGGGCGTTTTTCACCTTCCCGCGCCATGGGATTACCGCAACCCGTTTGGCACTATGGACGGCGCCGTCATTGCACAGAATATCGCCGCTTTGTTTGAGGACGAGATCGCCTTTCAGGGCGCTGACACGATTGCCGCGTTTATCATGGAGCCGGTTTTGGGCGCCGGCGGCGTCATCGTGCCGCACGAGACGTTCATGCCGCTGATGCGGGCGATCTGCGACAAGCATGGCATTCTCCTGATTGCCGATGAAGTCATCACTGCCTTTGGGCGCACCGGCGCCTGGTCCGGTTCCCGGCTCTGGGGCGTTCAACCGGACATGATGTGCACAGCCAAAGCCATCACCAATGGCTATTATCCGTTTGGCGCGGTAATGATCCACAAGAAGCTGACCGAGGTTTTTGAAACCTCGAAATCGCCGCTTGCCTCCATCGGCCATGGCTACACCTATTCAGGCCATCCGGTCGGCGCCGCCGCCGCCCTTGTGACGCTTGCCGAAACCAGGCGGCTGAACGTTGCCGGCAATGCCGCCGCGCGCGGTGATGAACTCATGTTGGGGCTGCTGTCGCTGAAAGCAAAACATCCCCTTGTCGGCGATGTCCGCGGCAAGGGATTGATGTGTGCGGTTGAACTGGTTGCCGACCGCGAAAAGAAGTCCGCGCCCGCCAAGGACGTTGTTCAAAAGGTTCAGGATGTCACCTATGATTCCGGCGTCATGGTGCGCACATCGGGCCCGAACATCATCATCTCGCCGCCGCTGATCGTCACGGCGAAGGATGTTCGCATGATCGTGTCAGCGCTCGACACCGGATTGTCGGCAACGGCCTGATCAGCGTTTAAGGTTGGGGAGCTTGATATGTTCAAGATGGCTCAGAGCAGAAAGCAGTGTCCGGGCATTCTTGGGTCCGAGTTCTTCCATGAGCCGTGCTTCGTACGCGAGCGCCAGTTTCGCCAGCGCCGCAAAGCGCTTCCCGCCGGTGCGCGTCAATTCCAGCCACTCGATGCGCCGGTCGGTTTCATCGGTCTTGCGGATCAGCCACTTGCCTTTTTCAAGCGCAAAGACCGCCCGGCTGACCTTGGTCTTGTGCATTGCGGCATGCGCGCCAATGACAGTGGCCGTCGTCTTGCCAAGTTGCGCCAGCGTCGCCAGGACGCGCCATTCCGTCCGGCTCAGTCTGTCGTGATAGACTTTCGAGAAATCGACGCTCACAGCTTCGGACGCCCGCGCCAGGCGGTAGGGCAGGAAGGCTTCCAGTTCAAACGCCGGCAATAGCGCCGTTTCGGGGTCAGCATTCATGACAAGTCCGTTGATAGTTACAAATCTGATGGTTACGAATGAAACTGATATTCAAATTTGTTCGAAAGGACCAGCCATGACACTCAAATACATGCCCGGCTTCGGCAATGATTTTGAAACCGAGGCGCTGCCCGGTTCGCTGCCGCAAGGCCAGAATTCGCCGCAGCGCTGTGCCTATGGCCTTTATGCCGAACAATTGTCCGGCTCGCCCTTCACTGCGCCGCGCGGCACCAATGAGCGGTCATGGCTTTACCGCATACGTCCGTCGGTTCGGCACACCGGCCGGTTCAAACAGGTGGAGCACAAATACTGGAAATCCGCGCCCAATGTTGATGACCACGAACTGCCGCTCGGCCAGTTGCGCTGGGACCCGGTGCCGATGCCAAAGGAACCAACGACATTCATCGACGGCATCCGCACCATGACGACGGCCGGTGATGTCAACGGGCAGGCCGGCATGGCCTCGCATGTCTACGTGGCCAATGCCGACATGGTCGACGAGCATTTCTTCAACTCTGATGGCGAGCTTCTGATCGTGCCGGAACAGGGGCGGCTGCGCGTCGTCACCGAAATGGGCATTATCGAGATTGAGCCCGCGGAGATCTGCCTGATCCCGCGCGGCATGGTCTTCCGCGTCGAGCTTCTGGACGGCACGGCGCGGGGGTATCTGTGCGAAAACTACGGCGCCAAGTTCACCTTGCCGGACCGCGGCCCGATCGGCGCAAATTGCCTTGCCAATCCGCGCGATTTCAAGACGCCGGTCGCCTGGTTCGAGGAAATGGACACGCCGACGCGGCTTCTCATCAAATGGTGCGGCCGGTTCCATGAATGCATGCTGGCGCATTCGCCAATCGATGTTGTTGCCTGGCACGGCAATTACACGCCCTACAAATATGACCTTCGCACCTTTTCGCCGGTCGGCGCCATTCTGTTTGATCATCCCGATCCGTCGATCTTCACAGTTCTCACCGCGCCATCGGGCGAAGAGGGCACGGCCAATATCGACTTCGTCATCTTCCCGCCGCGCTGGCTGGTCGCCGAGCACTCGTTCCGCCCGCCCTGGTATCACCGCAACATCATGTCGGAGTTCATGGGTCTTGTGTATGGCCGCTATGACGCCAAGGAAGAGGGTTTCGTTCCGGGTGGCATGAGCCTCCATAATCTGATGCTGGCGCATGGGCCTGACGCGCCGGGTTATTGGAAGGCCTCGACGGTTGAGCTTGCCCCGCAAAAACTTGAGAACACCATGGCCTTCATGTTCGAGACGCGGTTTCCGCAGCACATCACGCGGTT
>JANNRN010000280.1:0-8081 GCA_031401375.1 Phyllobacteriaceae bacterium
GCAATCAGCCAGGAAGACCTTGCCGACCGCTACCACACCCATTGCGATCCGCGCTTGAATGCGGATCAGGCACTTGAACTGTCATTTCTCATCGCTGAACTTCTCAAGAAGGAGAAAAACAAGCCAAGGGCGGCGGCCTAGGAGTTTGCGGTGCCGCGTTTGTGAACGGGAACGCTCGTTTCAACACAGACGTGTGAAGCACGGGTTCTTGAGTGGCAATTGAACAGGTGGGTGCCGATGGTCGGCACGGCGCGAACGGCGCCAGAACCGAACAAAGGACAATCCACATGTCAAAAGTACTTTTCGCCGCCACCGCGCTTTTCCTTGTCTCCGCCGGGCTTTCGTTTGCCGCTGAAATGAAGGCCTGCGATGACGCGACCTCCGCCATGGTCATGAAGGAAGTCGAGGCCGCCGAGGGCGATTCCAAGATGATGGGCATGAAGGAAATGGAAATGGCGACCATGGCCATGAAGGAAGGCAAGATGGAAGAGTGCTCGAAGCACCTCGGCATGGCTGCCGAAGCCGTGATGAAGAAGTAAGGTCCAAAGTCTGGTAGCGACCCGCAGCGCCTGTGGCGTTGCGGGTTTTGTTTGACTTGAATCTGATCGGCGCTTTCGTTACCATCCATTGGTAACAGGAGGCTGTCATGGGCAAGAACACATCGGTTGTGCTGGGTGAAGCGCAGGAAGTCTTTATCAAGCGGCAGATCGCGTCCGGGCGGTTCGGTTCAGCCAGCGAAGCCATGCGCGAGGCGTTGACGTTACTTGAGGAGCGGGAGCTCAAGCTCGAAGCCCTGCGCCGTGCCATCGACGAGGGCGATGCGTCGGGGGATGCGCAAGAGTTTGACCTCGACGAATTTCTTGCGGAGCAACGTGCTTGCGCCTGACAATACGCCTGCGCCCCGCTGCCAAGCGTGATCTTGTGCAAATTTACCAATGGACGCTGCGGAAATTTGGCATGGAGCAGGCCGAGAAGTACATTTCGGGGCTTTCTGCGTCCGTTGAGTTCATGGCAGGCAATCATGAACTTGCGCGGGACGCTGACGATATCCGACGTGGTTTGCTGAAATACCCTTTTGGTTCCCATATGATCTTCTTTCGCATTTCAGGTAATGTGTTGACTGTATCAAGGTTCTTGCATCAGCGGATGGACGCGGGACGGTGGATGTAGGCGCGCCCGGGTTTTTGCTCGCTTTTCGATCAACACGCGCCGCTATTGGATAACCGGGCACCCCGGAAAAGGGTAAACTTGCGCGATCTCAGACGGAGCCCCGCCATGCCCAACTACATCCACACCGGTCACTGCCTCTGCGGCGCCGTCTCGTTTCGCGCGCATGGCGAATTGCGCGGCGTGGTTTATTGTCATTGTTCGCAGTGCCGCCGCCAGAGCGGGCATTTTGTGGCGAGCACTAATGTTGCCGATCACAAGCTCGAGATAGAGGGCGGCGACAAGATCACCTGGTTTCAATCTTCCGATGACGCCAGGCGCGGCTTTTGCTCGCTGTGCGGTTCGGTGATGTTCTGGAAACACCGCAAGCTCGACTATACGTCGCTGCTGGCCGGGGCCTTTGACCCGCCGAGCGGCCTGCGCGGTCAGTCGCACATCTTTGTGGCGGACAAGGGCGACTATTACGGCATTGATGACGGGCTGCCGCAATACCAGCGCTCCAGCGCCGATGTCGTCGTTGCGGGTGATTGAAGGGTTTCGCGCTCATGCGCTATGAGGCCTCGTCAAGAGAGGCAAAAGCGCGGGAGTGATTCTTGGATCGTATCATCAAAGCCTTTTACAATTCGGTTGCGGCGTGGCGGTACCTGATCCGCTCAGAGAAAGCGTTTCAGCAAGAGGCGGCGTTGCTGGCTCTGGCTATTCCGCTGGCTTTTTTCCTGGCGGTGGACGGGCGGTCTTTTCTGATGCTGGTTGGCGCCATCGTGTTGATCATGATCGTTGAAGTTCTGAACACAGGTATTGAGGCGGCATGTGATGCGCTTTCGCGCGAGTTTCATGCCGACATCAAGATCGCCAAGGATTGCGGTTCGCTCGCTGTGCTCCTGTCCATCCTGCTTGCCACGGGTGTTTGGGGCGTTACCTTATGGGAGCGGTTCGCGGGTTGATTTGCAGTTGACGGCGCGCGCGCGCTGCTATGCCGATTTTTCCTTTGCGCTCCCCGGTTTGGATGATATAGACGCGCGACTTTCGGCCCGGCCGGATGTGCGGGTGTGGCGGAATTGGTAGACGCACTGGATTTAGGTTCCAGCGCCGAAAGGCGTGGGGGTTCGAGTCCCTCCACCCGCACCAATTCGGAAAGCCAGAATACGAAAAGAAACGCCCCTGACCGCAGTGCCCCGGATCAAGCGATGACATGAAGGTTGTGAAATGCAGATAACAGAAGTGCTGAACGAAGGCCTCAAGCGCGGCATCAAGGTTGTGGTTCCGGTCAAAGACATGGAACAGCGGCTGTCGGAAAAGCTCGCGGATGCGACCGGCAAAGTGCGCATCAATGGCTTCCGTCCCGGCAAGGTTCCGGTCTCGCATGTGCGCAAGCTTTACGGCAAGAGCTTCATGGCCGAACTCGTCAATGAGATCATCAACAGTTCGGCCAAAACGATCCCGGCTGAGCGCGGTGAAAAGGCTGCCATGCAGCCTGAAATCGAAATGACTGAAGACGAGAAGGAAGCCGGCCAGATACTGGACGGCAAGGCCGATTTTGTTTTCTCGATCAATTATGAAGTGCTGCCGAAGATCGAGATCAGCGATGTGTCCTCGATCTCGGTCACGCGGCCGATGGTTGAGATCAGCGCTGAAGAAGTTGAAGAACAGGTCAGGAAAGTGGCCGATTCAGCCCGCACCTATCAGGCGAAAAAGGGCAAGGCCGCCAATGGCGACCGTGTCACCATCGATTATCTCGGCAAGGTTGATGATGTCGCCTTTGACGGAGGCAAGGACGAAGACGCCAATCTTGTTCTCGGCTCCAACCAGTTCATTCCCGGGTTTGAAGAGCAGCTTGTCGGCGCCAAGGCAGGCGACAAAAAGCAGATAAAAGTGACGTTCCCGGCTGACTATGGTGCGGCCAACCTTGCCGGCAAGGATGCAACATTCGACATCACGGTCAAAGAAGTGTCGAGCGCAGACGAACTGGTGATTGATGACGAACTGGCCAAGAAACTCGGCATTGAGTCTGCGGAACGTTTGCGCACCGTGGTTCGCGAGCAGCTTGAAAGCCAGTTTGGCGTGCAGACGCGGCAGAAAGTGAAGCGCCAGCTGCTCGACGCACTGGACGGCGCCTACAAGTTCGAGTCGCCATCCAAGCTGGTTGACGCCGAGTTTAACAATATCTGGACGCAGATCACCCGCGAACTCGAACAGGCCGGCCGCACATTCGCCGACGAAGAGACGACGGAAGAAGTTGCCAAAGAGGACTATCGCAAGCTGGCCGAACGCCGGGTTCGCTTGGGTCTTGTGCTTTCCGAAATCGGCCAGAAGGCCGGGGTCGAAGTCACCGAGCAGGAATTGCAGCGGGCGCTTTACGACCAGGTTCGCCGCTATCCGGGCCAGGAGCAGCAAATCTATGACTTCTTCAAGAACAATCCGGATGCAGTGGCGGGATTGCGCGCTCCGATTTTCGAGGAAAAGGTCGTCGATCAGCTGCTGGCGCAAGTGAAGGTCACGGATGTGATCGTCACCAAGGATGCGCTGATGGCCGAGGATGAGACGGACGCGACCCCGAAGAAGGAAGCCAAGCCCGCCAAGGCGAAAGCCAAGGCAAAGAAAGCGGACGCCAAATAGGCGGAAATCGGCCAAGACTTCAGAAAACCGCCTTCGGGCGGTTTTTTTTGTTTTTAGTGCCTGGTGAACCGCGGTCGGCCAATCGGCGTAGTACCTGTCAGGAGCCGCAGGAGAATTGAATGGGCAAATATCTGGTTTTTGGCGGTTCCGGCGGCATGGGCGCGGCGATTGCCCGGCGCCTGGTGCAGCGAGGGCATCAGGTGCATCTTTCAGGGCGCAGCACGGAAAAGCTCGCGCGCCTCGCCGGTGAACTGGCGTGCGGCTTCACGGCGGGCGATGTGCTCGAGCCCGGCCTGATTGATGCGGTGGCGAGCGAAGCCGGAACCGTTCTTGACGGAATGGTCTATGCGGTGGGTTCGATCAATCTCAAGCCGCTTTCGCGATTGACGGACGCGGATTTCCTCCATGATTTCAGGCTGAATGCCCTCGGCGCTGCCAATGCCATCCAAGCGTGCCTGCCCGCATTGAAGGCATCGGACGGCACGGCGTCCGTGCTTTTGTTCTCATCCATTGCGGTGGCGCAGGGCTTTGCCATGCATGCCTCGGTCTCGATGGCAAAGGGCGCGGTGGAAGGGCTGACCCGGGCGCTTTCTGCGGAACTGGCGCCCAAGGTGCGGGTGAATTCGATTGCGCCCAGTCTGACCGATACAGAGATTGCGAAGCCGATGACAAGCAGCGAGCCGCTGGCAAAAGCAGTTGCCGGACTTCATGCCCTGCCACGGCTCGGGGTGGCCGATGACATGGCCGCAATGGCGGAAGTGCTGCTGACTGACGCTGGCGGCTGGATAACCGGTCAGGTAATCGCCATTGACGGCGGCCGGTCACGGGCGCGAACCAAGGGATAGCGCAATTGTCTGCAAGGGTGTCATCGTCAAAACCCGGAATGAAATAAACCTCTCTGCTTGTCACGCGCCGATCGCGCCTTATGCTGGCCGCGCAAAGCGGAGAGGCAATTGTGACAGAAGGCAAACCGGGTGTTGCCGTGCTTGGCACGGGGCTGATGGGCGCGCCGATGGCGCGGAGTCTGCTCGGCGCGGGCTATCGCGTGAACGTGTGGAACCGCAGCCCCGGCAAGGCGAAAGCGCTTGAAGCGGATGGGGCGGCGGCATTTGCAAGCGCGGCTGACGCGGCGAGGGCAGCCGGAATCGTCATCACCATGCTGGCCGATGGCGCCGCTGTTGATGACGCGCTGGTGTCTCAGGGTGTTCTCGCCGCCATGCGCAAGGGCGCCACGCTTATCGACATGAGCTCGATTGATCCGCCGACGGCGCGGCGTCACGAGAAGATGGCGATCGAGATGGGGTTTGGCTATCTTGATGCGCCGGTCTCCGGCGGCACGGCAGGCGCCGCAGCGGGAACACTTGCCATTATGGTGGGTGGAAATATCGATACATTTCAACGTGTTGCAGAGGTATTCTTGCCCATGGGCAGGGCCACGCATGTCGGCCCGGCGGGCAGCGGGCAGTTGGCAAAACTCTGCAATCAGGCCATTGTCGCGATTACCATCGGTGCGGTTTCAGAGGCGCTCTATTTGGCGGAGAGGGGCGGGGCGGATCCTGCAGCGGTGCGTCAGGCGCTGCGCGGCGGTTTTGCCGACAGCCGCATTCTCGAACTGCATGGCGAGCGGATCGTGACGGGAAACTACGTGCCCGGCGGGCGTTCGGCTTTCCAGTTGAAGGACCTCAACAATGTGCATAATGAGAGCGCGGCGCTCGGCATTGAACTGCCGCTGACGGAACTTGTCCGGCAAAGATTTCGCCGGCTGGTGGACGAACTCAACGGCGCAGATCTCGATCATGCAGCCCTTCACCTCGAACTGAAGGATCGCAACAAGGGTTAGCCACTGTGTCTACGTGATCGGGGCTATTCAACCTTCATATATTCTTCTCGTCCTCTGATGTGGCCAAGTGCTTTCACAAATTTGATCAAAACCCTCAGGCGGCTGACGCAATTGGCGATAATGCCGGGTTTGACTGTCTTGACTGCCTCAGTCGCGGCGGCCGGATATTGAACAACCCTATTCTGCCTGGATACGCCAAGCCCAAATGGAACCAGAGTGGAATATTCATCGAGCAGATCGAAGCGCATGGTGTTTCTCCTTATCGCGGAACGCTGTGTGCTGTTCCTTGAAAACCACTCTACCGATGCGCCGTCAGCCAACTGTCGATCGGGGAGTCAAGCTCTCGTCAATGTGGCGTCAATTCTGCTATGTTGACGTCAGTTCGCCCGGACAAAGGGATCGAATGCGCCGACTTAGGGGCATATTTCATGGCGGTTTACCGGTTTCATCTCTTTGGCACGCCGAGTTTTGAGACTTCGGCAGGCGATTCGATTGTCATCCGGTCGCGCAAGGGGGTTGGACTGTTGGCCATTCTTGCCTTGGCGGATGGCAAACCAGTCGGCCGCGAACAACTTTGCGCGTTGCTGTGGTCGGACCGGCAGACGGCACAGGCCAGGGCGAGTTTGCGTCAACTGCTCGTCGATCTGCACCATGATTTCGGCCATGCCAGCAATGTTTTCGAGACCGCAACCAACGGCGCTATCTCAGGCAATGGAACGGCCATCGTGTCCGATGTTGCCGAGTTTCACCAACTTCGCCGGGCCGACAACCGACAGTCTCTGGAGCAGGCTTTCGCTTTGCGGCGCGGTCAGTTCATGGATGGTCTGGCGCCGGTGGATTCTGCTTTTGCCGAATGGATCGAAGACAATCGCCGCTCGCTGGACAGTCTTTGGTGCGAGGCGACAGCACGGCTGCTGCGGGTTCTCGAGCGGGAAGGGGATCATCGGCAAATCCTGGAGGCTGCCGGCAGTTTGTTGTCCGTCGATCCGCTCTGCGAACTGGCGCACCAGTCAGTGATCCGGGCGCATCTCGCTATGAACCAACGCAGTTTCGCACTTAGGCACTATAAGGAGTTCCGGGAGAAGCTCGATCGCGAACTAGGCGTGGAACCAGACGCTTTGACCCAGAAAATCGTACAGGATGCGTCTGCGCCGCAGACCGTGTTGACCGTATCGTCCGAAGCTTCGGCTACTGTCATCGCGGCACGCAGGCCGAAGGCCTCAATCGCCGTCGTGCCTTTTGAACTGCCCGGCCAAGACCCCGGCGACCTTCACTTCGCCGACGGACTGGCGGAAGATTTGAATACCGGGCTTTCCCGTTTTGCCGACCTGGCGGTCATCACCCAGGCCTCGGTCAGGGAATATGTCCAGTCTGGCAAAGACAGGCCGCGCCAGCTGGATGCCGACTATCTGCTGCGTGGCAGTGTGCGGCGGGCGGAGCACCGCATCCGTGTCACCGCAAGCCTCGTTCATGCTGCCGATGGTGAGATGCTATGGTCCGAACACTTTGACCGCGATTTCGGCGATATCTTCGCGCTTCAGGACGACATCGTGCACCGCATTGTTGCGGTATTGGCGGCCCGCGTCCAAGCGTTCGAGATGGCAAAGACGCTGCAAAAACCGGCCACCGATTATGCAGCCTACGACCTGTTCCTGAAAGCCAGGTTCCTTCAGCAGGGAGGGAGCGCGGAGGGTATTCTAGCAGCCCGGGTTCTGCTTCGCGAGGCCATCGCGCGCGAGTCTGGCTTCGCCTCTGCCTATTCGGAACTATCGGTTGGATACCTTGCAGAACTGCAAAGTGACTGGAGTGCAGATCATGGCGCCGCTGGGCGGGAGGCATTGGCTATGGCCGAGCAAGCGGTCGTGATTGATCATACCAACAGCAACTCCCACTGCGCACTTGCAGCCGCTCAATTCTACTGCAACCGCAATTTTGATGCCACCAAGGCGCATGCTGAAATGGCTTTGGTTCAAAATCCGAATGATCAACACAGCATGTGCTTGTTGGGCTTTGCTTTGACCTGCAATGGTCATGTCGCGGAGGGCCAAAGCTACTCCGTCGAATCTCTCAAACTTAGCCCCTTGGTGCCGGAACCCTGTCTTTCCACGATCGCTCTTGGGGCATATTTGGAAGGCGATTTTGCCGGCGCGGTCAGCGGCTTCGCGCGGATTTCTGGAACAGCTGATGAAAACCTCGCCTGTTTGGCGGCGGCACTCTGGAACGCGGGCCAGCGTGATACCGCGCGCGCCGCCATGCAAAAATTTATGGCTCTCAAACGCAAGAAAATGATGGAGTATCCCGGCAATGATGCCGAGAAATGGCGGTCTTATCTTCTCCGGCGGATTCCGATTGCTGATCAGGCTGGCATGGAAAAACTGTTCGAGGGATTCCGGAATGCCGGACTTCCGGTGTGAAAAAGTGCCAAGTTCGCGTCCCATTGCATCGTGCGAAAAAGTGT
>JANNRN010000281.1:0-2766 GCA_031401375.1 Phyllobacteriaceae bacterium
AGCCCGCATGGAGTTCCGCCTTGCTTTCGCGGCTGATCTTCGTTCGCCCGACTCGTTTTTCTTCACGTGTCAGCGCATCAATGCGCCAAGGACGGACCGCTCTCAACTTGTCCAGCATGAAAACGGGGCGGTCGCGATCAACACGATCCTGATGAGCGACGCGAACCCGGCCGATTTCAGTTCTTTTCTGCAAGAAATTGTCGATCAATCCAACGTTGACCGCGACGCTCATGGCATAAGTATCCGCGCCTCGAACGCCGTGCTGAAAGTGTTGAACGCTCAAGGAATGCGCACCGTTCTGGCTGTCGAGACTGGCGAGCGGCAGCGCGGCATTCTGCTTGAGGCTGTGGTGTTTGGGGTGGGAGACTTGGCCGCAACCCGCTATATGCTCAATTCCCGTGCCGTACCCTGTGTCGAACTGGGCGATCGTCTGATCGTCCGTCCGGCTGACGGGCAGGGCGCAACCTACTGCTTTGAGGCCAGGCAATGAACAGACCCGATGCGACCATCGCGCTGAATGGCGTAACCTTTGGCAACGCGCTGCCGCTCGCCCTGATCGCCGGACCCTGCCAGCTGGAAAGCCGCGACCACGCTTTCATGATGGCGGAAGCGCTGAAGGAAATGACGGCGAAACTTGGCATCGGCCTCGTCTATAAATCGTCCTTTGACAAGGCCAACCGCACCTCGATTTCCGGCACGCGCGGATTGGGCCTGGCAAAGTCTCTCGAAATCTTTGAAGAGATTCGCAAGGAGTTCGGCCTGCCGGTGCTCACCGATGTGCACACCGAAGAACAATGCGCCGAAGTGGGTTCGGTGGTTGATGTGCTGCAGATCCCGGCATTTCTGTGCCGCCAGACTGATCTGCTGATCGCGGCGGCAAGAACGGGCAAAGTGGTCAACATCAAAAAAGGCCAGTTCCTTGCCCCCTGGGACATGGTCAATGTGGCCGCCAAGGTGACGCAGTCGGGCAATTCAAGGGTGATGCTGACTGAACGGGGCGCAAGTTTTGGCTATAATACGCTGGTGTCGGACATGCGCGCGCTGCCGATCATGGCCGAGATCGGCGCGCCGGTGATTTTCGACGCGACCCATTCGGTTCAGCAGCCCGGCGGACAGGGCACTTCATCGGGCGGCGAGCGGCGCTTTGTGGAAACGCTGGCGCGGGCAGCTGTCGCGGTGGGTGTCGCCGGCGTCTTCATCGAGACGCACCAGGACCCGGACAATGCGCCATCCGATGGCCCGAACATGGTGGCGTTAAAGGATTTGCCGGCGCTGCTCGAGCGGTTGATCGCGCTCGACCGCGTCGCCAAGGCCTGAACACCAGCGGGGCGCAGCTTCTGCCACCCCCCGCCGGCGCGCGCCCTTACTCGCTCAGGACGATGAACGGCGATGGCGTGCTTCCTTGAGGGTTCTGCGGCGCGTTGCACGAGGTCAAGAATGCAGCACCGATCAAAAACAAACTCAAGATACCGGCAATGTGATCCATAACCGTCCCTCCGGTTGTTTGAGCCCGAAACGAATCCCGAACTCGAAACCACCCGCCGCATCAGACTTGAATCGGTAAATGAGTCACGGAAGTGGCTGGGGAAATGAATTCTGGTAACGGCCATTGTTCAAAAGTGAATCCAGTGCCGCAGGGGCGAAAATGGCGTTTCAACTTTTCTGTTTGTGGTTTAGAAGTGCCGTCAACTGCTAATCGATTTAAGGGAGACTGCGATGACCGCCATCGTCGACATTATCGGCCGCGAGATACTGGACAGCCGCGGCAATCCGACCGTGGAGGTTGACGTCATACTTGAAGACGGCTCACTTGGCCGCGCCGCCGTGCCCTCCGGCGCCTCGACCGGCGCCCATGAAGCGGTTGAACTTCGCGACGGCGGCACGCGCTACCTTGGCAAAGGTGTTCAAAAGGCAGTCGATGCGGTCAACGGCGAAATATTCGATGCCGTCGGCGGCATGGATGCGGAAAACCAGATCCATCTTGATCATGTCATGATTGAGCTCGACGGCACACCAAACAAGGCGCGGCTCGGCGCCAATGCCATTCTCGGCGTTTCGCTTGCGGCGGCCAAGGCTGCGGCGCAGACCTGCGGCATGGACCTTTACCGCTATGTGGGCGGGCCGAATGCGCATATTCTGCCTGTGCCGATGATGAACATCATCAATGGCGGCGCCCATGCCGACAATCCGATCGATTTCCAGGAATTCATGATCGTTCCCTTTGGCGCAGAGACGCTGAAGGATGCAGTGCGCATGGGTTCGGAGATTTTCCATACGCTGAAGAAGCGGCTGAAGGATGCCGGCCACAACACCAATGTCGGCGACGAAGGCGGCTTTGCGCCAAACCTCAAAAGCGCCGAGGACGCACTCGCCTTTGTTGTCTCCTCGATTGAAAAGGCCGGCTACAAGCCGGGTGAGGATGTCGGCATCGCGCTTGACTGCGCGGCCACCGAATTCTTCAAGGGCGGTAAATACGTCTATGAGGGTGAGGGCAGGAGCCTGTCATCGGAAGAACAGGCGAAATACCTTGCCAAACTTGCCAGCAACTTCCCCATCATATCCATCGAGGATGGCATGTCGGAAGACGACTGGGATGGCTGGAAACTGCTGACTGAACTGGCCGGCAAAAAGACGCAGCTCGTCGGCGACGACCTTTTCGTGACCAATACCAAGCGCTTGCAGCGGGGTATCGACAAGGGCATCGCCAATTCGATCCTCGTCAAGGTCAATCAGATCGGCACCCTGTCCGAAACCCTCGACGCCGTC
>JANNRN010000282.1:0-18939 GCA_031401375.1 Phyllobacteriaceae bacterium
GACGAAATCCTCCTCATGAATGAGCTTCCACAGCCGGTTGGCGCCCATTTCAGCCAGCGTATGTCTGATCTGAACCGAGCCGCGCAGCTTTTTGACGTCCGCAGGCGTGTAAGGACGCTCAATGCCGTCAAAGCGGCCTTCAGGCGCTGAGGGGACGAGGTTGTAAAAATCAGTCATATTATTCTCCATGCAAATTGTTTTGACGCCGTGATGCAGCGCTGTTTCATGACTTTTGTTACATTGCATTGCGATAAATGGCGAATAAAATCGGAAATTATCGCAGCATTCGAGGTAATCCTGTCTTGTCATTGACAAACGATCACTGTAAAATTGTCATGATTGTAAATTGTGTATTGAGGATAGTTCTGTAATAAATGTAAAAACTGGCTTTCGGGCTCAGCACTGCCCCTCATCCGCCCTATCGGGCACCTTCTCCCCGCAAGTGGCGGGGCGAAGGGAAAACCGGTGCAGGCGAACCTCTTCTCCTACGTTCTTAAGGGGAGAAGGTGCCCGATAGGGCGGATGAGAGGCAGCGCTGCGGGAGCAGAAAAGGTGCATTGATGGCCGATCAAAAAATCTTCGCGGGACCTCGCATCCGCCGCATCCGCAAGGAAAAGGGACTCACCCAAACCGCGATGGCCGAGGCAATAGGCATTTCGCCAAGTTATCTCAATCTCATCGAGCGCAACCAGCGTCCGCTGACTGTGCAGCTCATTTTGAAACTTTCCGGTACGTTCAAGATCGACCTTGAAGAATTGCAGGGCGACGCGGGCGGCAGCGTTGCGGATTTGCGCGAGGTTTTCGCTGATCCGTTGCTGAGCGCGGAACTGCCCGGGCCGGAGGAACTGCTAGAAGTTGTGGAGGCCGCACCCAATGCCGCAAGCGCCATGGTCAAGCTCTACCGCGCCTATCGCGAAAGCCAGGCGCGGTTGTCGGACTTATCGGAATTGCTCTCCAAGGACGGCCGGCCGGCTGCGCTGACGGGTGCAAGACTGCCCCTAGAAGAGGTCCAGGAAGTGCTTGCCGCACGACCCAATCATTTTGAGAATATCGAGGGTGAAGCCGAGGCGTTTCTCGATCTCATCAAGGCCGGTGATGATCTTTCTGGCGCCATCAAGGGTTGGTTGCGTTCGCAGCACGGCATATCGGTCCGCGTGTTGCCTGCGGTGACCATGCCAAACTGGCGCCGCCGTTATGACCGCCATTCCCAGCGCCTTTTCATCTCCGAGCGTCTGTCGCCCTTTGACCAATTGCGCGAGATTGCGATGGAAGCAGCGCTGATGCGCATGCAAGTGGCAATTGCAGGAGAGATTCAATCGCTGAAACTGTCCAGTGATGAAGCGCGCCGGATCGCCCGTTTCGAATTCGGCAGATACGCGGCGCATGCGCTAATGATGCCATACTCTGGTTTCTTGGGCGCTGCGCAGAGGGCGCGTTATGACGTTGATGTCCTGCGCTCGCGCTTCCACGTGTCGTTTGAACAGGCAGCCAACCGGCTGACGACGCTGACCCGCAACGGCGCCTCCGGGGTGCCGTTCTTCATGTTGGAAGTCGATCCGGCTGGCAACCGCTTTCGGCGGGCCGGCGCCCATGGTTATCCACAATCTCGCTTTGGCGGCTCTTGCCCGAAGCTGCCGATTCATATGGCGTTCACGCAACCACAACAAATCCTGGTCGAAGCAGTCGAAATGCCGGATGGCGCCGAGTTTCTCACCATCGCTCGCACACTTGAAGGCCCGCATGGCGCGTTCAATGAGCGCCCGCGCCGCACAGCTCTGCTGCTTGGCTGCGACATTGGGTTCAAAGACGAGGTCATTTACGGGAGTTCATTGCCCGCCTCCATAATCGCCGGAAAAGCCGCGCATATTTCAGTGACGCCGGTTGGCCCCGCCTGCCGCCTGTGCGAGCGCTCCGGCTGTCTTTCACGCGCCGAACCGCCAATCACCAGACCATTGGGATTGGACGAAATGGTGACGGGCCTGTCAGCGTTTGATTTTCAGTAGGGGCTTTTCAATACCGGCAATCATTCCTGATCCATCTGGCGCTCGCCCATCCGTCTGACGATCCATCCAAAGCCGCCACCCGGTACCAATTGCCTCGCCGGTCAAAAATCTCGACCTTGTCGCCGTTGAACAATTCGCCGATTTGGGACGCTGAGCGCCTCGGACCGGCGCGAACGGCGAGAAAGCCAGAGCCGGTGGCCGCGTTATAATTCCTGGAAAGGCCATGAACCTTGCCTTCGCAATACTGTGCAGCGGCCCTGGTTGCAAAACCAGCGTCGAGTGTCAGTACCGCGGCAACAAATGAGAGTGAAAGAACAAATTTGCGCATTTTGTATTCCCCTTGCTTAACGTCGCCCCGCAGGCAACTTAGTTGAACCTGCACTTCGTCGCAATGAATGCGCGAAAGGTTCACCCTGCACCCGCCACATTTCGAAGGCTGCCGATCAGCGATTTCCGACAGTGATGCGTTCCATCGCCAACCTTCATGCGACAACGACACGCCAAGTCGCTAAGCTGACTTGTCGAAAGACAGAATCCTGTAAGAGTTGAACCATGAGCATTGATCCGATTGTGGCTTTGCGTCCTGTTGCCGCGCGCCCCCAAGATACGGCACGCGGTTCGATGCTGGTGATCGGCTCCGCGCTTGCCTGGTCATTTGGCGGCATGATCGACAGGTTCATTGAGGCCCCGGACACGTGGACTGTCGTGTTCTGGCGTTCGCTTTTTGCAGCGAGTTTTCTCATCGGATTTCTGGTCTTGCGCGACGGGCGCACCGCCTGGAAAGCCTTTCGTGACATGGGCTGGCCGGGGCTCGTGGTGGCTTTGTGCTTCATGACGGCCTCTATCTCCTTTGTCCAGGCGATCGCGCTGACTTCGGTTGCCAATGTCATCCTGATCAACGCGACCGTGCCGCTTTTGGCGGCACTGATTTCTTGGCTCGTGCTCGGCGAAAAGACATCGGGCGTCACCTGGATGGCGATTGCCGCCGTGATTTTTGGCGTGGCGCTGATGGTGTCGGATGGATCAGGAGGCGAAGGGTCGATTATCGGCAATCTCCTGGCATTACTCATCACATTGGTGTTTTCGATTGCCGTCGTGGTCACCCGCCGGCATTCGGGCGTACGCATGACGCCTGCCGTCATACTGGCAACAAGCCTTGCCGCCTTGATCGCATTCACCCAGAGCAGCGGCCTGAAGGTTTCCACCCATGACATGCTTTGGCTGTTTGCATTCGGCGCGCTCAATCTCGGTCTTGGCATGGCGCTGTTTGTAACCGGAGCGCGGCTGATTCCTGCCGCAGACTCCGCCTTGTTTGGCACCTTGGAGACAGTAGCCGGCCCAATTTGGGTTTGGCTGGTTCACGGCGAAACCGTTTCGATGATGACGCTTGCCGGCGGTGCCGTTGTGCTTGCAGCGCTGATGACTCATCTGTTCCTGGAGCGTCGGCGTGCGACAGGATGATCTTCCCAAATATTAAATCGGTTTAATATATTGCCTGATGGTTGACATTGCCGCCGCGAGCGGTTCACCTGTCGCTACAGGAAATTGAGAACCAGGTATCTTGCATTCTCGACAAGCCTTTGCCGTCATGTGCGGCAACAAAACATGGCAAGACTCGATCCGTGTCCGCACTCTGGCTGCAGGCAGCGGGACGGTACTGTTGTTGCCGCCTTCTTCAACCAACAATTGCATGCAATCGCAACGTTCCGGAAGAACTGCGGACGGGCGAACATGATCAACCTAACCAGAGGAAAAAATGGTCCGAAAAATTCTTCTCTCAACATCGATGATTGTTTTGGGTTTGGCCGGGGCAGCCAACTCACAGGATCGCGTGGTCAACGTCTTCAACTGGTCCGACTACATTGATGCGTCGATCATTGAAGACTTCACCAAGGAAACCGGAATCAAGGTCGTTTATGACGTGTTTGACTCCAACGAGATCCTGGAAACCAAGCTTCTGGCAGGCTCGAGCGGTTATGACGTAGTCGTTCCGACCGGCACATTTCTGGCCCGCCAGATTCAGGCCGGCGTATTCCAGAAGCTCGACAAGTCAAAACTGCCCAATCTCAGCAATATGTGGGACATGGTGGCTGAACGCACCGCTCACTACGATCCGGGCAATGAATATTCCATCAATTACATGTGGGGAACGACCGGCATCGGCTATAACAAGGCCAAGATCAAGGAGCGTCTCGGCCTCGACAAAATTGATTCGTGGGACGTTGTCTTCAAGCCGGAGAATATCGCCAAGCTCAATGACTGCGGCGTGTTCATGCTGGATTCGGCCTCGGACATCCTGCCGACGGCGCTCAACTATCTCGGCCTTGAGCCTGACGCCAAGGATGCCGAGACGCTTGCCAAGGCCGAAGAGCTGATGATGGCTATCCGTCCGAACATCCGCAAGTTCCACTCGTCAGAATATATCAATGCGCTGGCCAATGGCGATATCTGTGTTGCCATCGGCTGGTCCGGCGACATTTTCCAGGCGCGTGACCGCGCGGCGGAAGCAAAGCAGGGCGTTGAAATCGACTATGTGGTGCCGAAGGAAGGCGCCTATATGTGGTTCGACCAGATGGCCGTTCCCGCCGACGCCAAGAACCTTGCCGAAGCCCATGAATTCTTGAATTATATCATGAGGCCTGATGTTGCCGCCAAGGCGTCGAACTACATCATCTACGCCAATGGCAACAAGGCGAGCCAGGAATTCATCGACAAGGCGATCACCGGTGATCCGGCGGTCTATCCGGACGAAGCGACGTTGAAGAAGCTTTTCACAACGACGCCGTCCAGCCCCAAGGATCAGCGCGTGTCCACACGCGTCTGGACCAGGATTGTCACGGGGCAGTGACAAGTGGCGCCGGCCCGGCGGCCGTGCCGCCGGGTTAAATTACGCCGCCTCGGGAGGGGCGGGCCGGGATAGGGGAATGACACGATGAAGTCACTTGGCAATATCCGCCGCTCTTTCGCGCCATGGAACGATCCGGCGGCTAAACCATTCATCGCAATCCAGAATGTAACCAAGACCTTCGGCGATTTCACCGCAGTTGATGATCTGTCGCTCAACATTTACCAGCGCGAGTTTTTCGCGCTGCTTGGCGCCTCCGGCTGTGGCAAGTCGACGCTGCTGCGCATGCTGGCCGGGTTTGAAACTCCGACCAAGGGCAAGATCATCCTTGATGGACAGGACATGGCGGGCATTCCGCCCTACAAGCGTCCGGTCAACATGATGTTTCAATCCTACGCGCTGTTTCCGCATATGACGGTGGAGAACAATATTGCCTTCGGCCTCAGGCAGGACAACATGGCAAAGTCCGAGATCGATGAACGGGTGCAGTCTATGTTGAAGCTGGTCAAGCTCGTCCAGTTCGGCAAACGCAAGCCGCACCAGCTGTCAGGCGGTCAGCGCCAGCGCGTCGCGCTCGCCCGCTCCATCGCCAAGCGCCCGAAAGTGCTGCTGCTCGACGAGCCGCTCGGCGCGCTCGACAAAAAGCTGCGCGAGGAAACCCAGTTCGAACTGATGGACCTGCAGCAGGAGCTTGGTCTCACCTTCGTCGTCGTCACGCACGATCAGGAGGAGGCCATGACCATGGCCGACCGCATCGCCATTATTGACAAGGGCAGGATCATGCAGGTGGCAACGCCGGCCGAGGTCTATGAAGCGCCGAATTCGCGCTTTGTCGCGGACTTCATCGGCAATGTTTCGACCTTTGAAGGCAAGGTTGCGGCCAGTTCCGGCGGCAAGCTTGACATTGCGGCCAATGACGGTTTCGCCATCAGAGCCGACTATGCGGACACGATTGCGAAGGGCTCGGACATCTGTTTTGCGATCCGCCCGGAGAAACTCAAGATTGGGAAGGCCAAACCCGGTGACGCGGGCGTCAACGCGGCAGAGGGCGAGATATGGGATATCGCTTATCTTGGTGACATGACGGTTTTCCACGTCAAACTGGCGGGTGGCAAGGTCATCAAGATTTCACAAATGAACGCCTCTCGCGAGGCGTCCGAGCCGTTGGGTTGGGACGACAAGGTCTGGGTGTCTTTTGCCTCGGACGCTGGAATCGTTTTGAAAGGCTAACATCATGCAACGCCTCTACACTGCGATTTTCAACCGCCTGACCATCGGCATTCCCTATGCTTGGCTGCTGATCTTTTTCTTCATCCCGTTTTTGATTGTCTTCAAAATATCGCTGTCGGAAACCGCCATTCAGATGCCGCCCTACAATCCGGTGTTTGACGGCACTGACACAGGCGAGAAGCTGAGATCCTTGTCGATAGACAACTACACGTTTCTGACAGAGGATCCGCTTTACTATCGCGCCTACATTTCGAGCATAGTTACCGCGGGCATCTCGACATTTTTTGCCTTGCTGATCGGTTTTCCGTTGGCCTATGGCATGGCCCGATCACCGGCGACGCTCCGCCCGACGCTGTTGATGCTGGTCATCCTGCCTTTCTGGACGTCGTTTCTGATCCGCGTTTATGCGTGGATCGGCATTCTGAAACCGGAAGGCCTGTTGAATCAATTCCTCATTTATCTGAACATCATCGATACGCCGCTTCAGATCATGAACACCTACACCGCGATCTACATCGGCATTGTCTACTCCTATCTCCCATTCATGGTGCTGCCGATCTATTCGGCGCTGGAAAAGATGGACTATTCGCTGATTGAGGCCGCACAGGACCTCGGCTGCACACCGACCAAGGCGTTTTGGAAAGTCACTTTTCCATTGTCAATGCCCGGCGTCATTGCCGGCTGCTTCCTGGTCTTCATTCCGGCAACCGGCGAATTCGTTATTCCCGATCTTCTTGGCGGTTCGTCAACGCTGATGATCGGCAAGACGCTTTGGAACGAGTTCTTCTCCAACCGCGACTGGCCGGTATCTTCGGCGGTAGCGGTCATTCTGCTCTTGCTGCTGGTTGTGCCGATTGTGCTGTTCCAGAACGCGCAGGCAAAAGCCCAGGAGGCAGGCAAATGAACACGTCCTGGACAAGGTTCAACATCACCTCCGTCGTCTTCGGCTTCGCCTTCCTCTATTTGCCGATCATCATTCTGGTGATCTACTCGTTCAACGAGTCAAAGCTGGTGACAGTCTGGGGCGGCTTCTCGACCAAATGGTATTCAGCGCTCTTCCAAAACCAGGGCCTGATTGACGCCGCCTGGGTCACCATCCGCGTCGCACTACTTTCCGCCAGCATCGCCACGATCCTCGGCACGCTCGGCGCCTTGGCCTTGACGCGCTACACCAGGTTTCGCGGCCGCATCCTGTTCTCCGGCATGATCTACGCACCGCTGGTCATGCCCGAAGTCATCACCGGTCTCTCACTACTTTTACTGTTCGTCGCCGTCGGCTTCGACCGCGGCTTCTGGACGGTAACGCTTGCACACACAACGCTGACCATGTGCTTCGTCGCCGTTGTCGTGCAATCAAGGCTCATCACATTTGACCGGTCTCTGGAAGAGGCGGCGATGGATCTGGGCGCAACGCCGTTCAAGACGTTCATGCAGATCACCCTGCCGGTCATCCTGCCCGCCGTGATCTCCGGCTGGATGCTGGCTTTCACCTTGTCGCTTGATGACCTTGTGATCGCCAGTTTCACCTCCGGGCCCGGAGCGACGACGCTGCCAATGAAGATTTACTCTCAAGTTCGACTGGGCGTCACGCCGGAGATTAACGCGGTCTGCACCTTGATGATCGCCTTCGTCTCGGTCGGCGTGATTATCACGGCGCTCCTGAACAAGCGGCGCGAAGTGCAGCGAGTTCGCGACGAGCAGTTGGCCTTCCGACACTGATCAAAGACTTCAACGGCGCGTTTTGCAGTGTCTCTTTGTTGCTGGCGGGCAAGTTTGCGCAAGCGCTCAATTCGTTGGCGTCACAAATGGCTGCGCCCACGAGCCGCCGACAAAGAATTTTTGCTTGGTTGCGACTTGCGGGTCGCTCGTATCCGTCATGATGCCGCTTAGCGCAAGCCCTCGCGTCAGCATAGGCAAAGCTCCGGTAGCGTCAATTTTGGCACCTTCAAGGTCAAAGAAGCTTTCCTTAATGACGGCAACTCCCTTGCTGATCACGGCGGACAATTTTGCAGACTTCACGCCGACCGATCCTTCATAGACGTCTGGCAGGTTAAAGAGCTCGCCGCGGTCCAGGAGCCTTCTCACGCCGCTGATATCAAAATTGCGCAATTGGCCATTTGCAATCTCTACTTCTGCCTCACCCTCGCCAAGTGCAAGAAAACTCATCAGTCCGGAGTACTTGCCGCTCAAACTTGCCGAGAACTGCAGCGGAGCGGCCAGAGAAGGCAGATTTTCAATGTGTTCCAACTGAGACAGATCAATATCGCTCGCCTTGAGCCGCAATTCGCCATTGGGCACATCACCGGTTGACGAAATCTTCAAGTTGGCCTGGACGCGACCGCCAAGGGTCGTTGCGTCGCCAAGGTCAAAGTCGGCATTGCCGTCTTTGACGCGGGCGGTCGCGGCAAGATTGGAAATCGGCAGGCCCCCGATATTGGCGGCCTTGGCCGACAAGCGCAGATCCAGTTGGACCTTGTCCAGAAATCCCGTTCTTGCCTGTGATGTCGAAAACCCAATGGAGAAGGCTTGAAGGAATGACGCCAGATCAAGCTGCTCAAATGCCAACGTGCCTGACAGCGACGGGGAATTCAGCGCCCGCGAAAGGTCGAGCACGCCGCTGGCCGTGCTTTCGTTGATTTCGAGGGTAACGTCATCGAACTTCAAGTGATCATCCTTGGTGGTCAACTTCGCTGCCATCGACAATCGGCCCATCGCATTGCCCGGATCGATCTCCGTGCCGAGCCATAACAGTAATTGCCGCATGGATGGCGTTTCGAAGCGCAAGGCGCCGTCGGCAAAGAAGAAACTTTGAAGATTGGCTACCCCGTCAAACTCAAATTGCACCGGCTCTGACCGTAACCGGGAGGTAAACTCCGAGTTGCCGCCAGCAATTGCCAGAAACGGTTTTCTGACCACAGCGGAGAGATTGATCTCCTTGCCGCGCCAGACACCATCGCCGGTAAACTGGGCTGGCATATTGGCGCCCGTCCAGTCGACCTCTGCACGCATGCCGGTGATAGTCTCGGCTTCGCCCTTCTTGTTTATGACTTGCAGCATGGAATTGGAAAGGACGAGCTTGCCAATGCTCCAATTCGCGATGGTGGAAAAATCAGGAGCAACCGGATTGCTGACCAATGCCGCCCTTGCCTCTGACAGCGTTGGCGTCAGTGCGTTCAAAAGAGGGGTCGGCAGCCAATTTCCAACCGGGTCTTCGGCGAGTCTGATCTCGGCGAGATCAATAGCCAGCGCCTTGATCTCCACCTGCCGCGTGAAGGCGGCCAGCCACGACAATTCAACGACAATGCTGCCGGCACGCAAGTTGAACTGCCCCGGCCCGGGCTCCGCGCCGAACTCAACGTCAGAAATCCTAGCCACGAATTTTGGCAAAACCGATACGGAGACCGTGCCATTGAGCCTGACGGGCAGGCCCGTCAGTGCCGATAGCTCACTGCCAATAGTGTCTCGAATTCGGCTGTTGGCTATCACGTATGGGATTGTCGCGGCGATTACGATGGCGACCACCGCCGTAAGCACGATCACGACGGCAGCTGATTTCGCGATGGTCGTGAATGGTCGCAGGGGGAGACTCTCCGCATTTCTCAGACAGTTGCGCTTCATAGCCGCAATTGGCGTTGGACGTCTAGAAGGACGACAACGACTGACAATGGTTAACAAAACCTGACGACGAAATTTACCAAAGTCCTTGAATGAATAGAGGAAAAATAAACTTGTCAGCGGCGGGTTAACTGATCATTAACCTCCGCACCTCTACGGTTCATCAACTCAGGAATGCTGTCATCAGGCTCAAGCGCCAAACGACTTCTCCCGTCCTCATCTTACAGCCCTGCATAGGCGCCGGTTTTTCCGGCGCTTTTTTTTATCTCGCTCTAAGCAGCACGCTTGACAAATAGATCACCGGAATGAGCCCTGCGAGCACAATGATCAGCGCCGCCATGGCTCCGTCTTCGACCGCTGCCCTGGACGCGTTTTCATACACGTGAGTCGACAATGTGCTGAACCCCAGCGGCCGCAACAAAATTGTCGCGGACAATTCCTTCAGGGAGTCGACAAAAACCAGAACGAGTGCGGCGAGGATCGAAGGCCTTAGCAATGGCAATGTCACCCGGCGTGCGGCGCCCCAAGCTGTTTGTCCGAGATTGCGCGCCGCATCTTCCAAGTTGCCGTGAATCTTTTCAAATCCGGAATGCAGCGTGCTTTCGCCCAATGTCATGAATCGAATTGTCAGGGCGAGAACGATGCCGGCGGCCGATCCTGTCAACACGAGCCCCGTTGAGAGATCGAAAAACCGGCGCATCAAGGCATCAACCTGGTTGTCGATCGTTGCGAGTGCGAACAGGAGCCCAAGCGCAAGTACTGTTCCGGGCAGGCAATAGCCAATCGAGGCAAGACGGATAAGAACGAACGCTCTGCGGCTTTTGACGAGACGGCCCGCATGAACAAGGCCAAGCGACAGAACCACGGTGATGATCGCAGTCGCAGCGGCAATTCCCACACTGTTGAGAAGAGCAATGCGAAGAGCGGGATCGGATATTTGATCAAGACGCGACAAGGCGAACCCGCCGAGCACCCAAACCGGAATTCCAAACCCGATGATCACCGGTGCCACACATATTCCGGTAGCGCATGCACCGCGCCAGCCCCGCAATCTGACACCGTGTCGGGAAGATCGTGCTCCAGCGTGCCGTCCGCCATGAAAGCTTTGTTTGCGCCTTGCGTGTTGTTCAATACGCAGCAAGATGAAGACGACGACCAGCATTGCGCAGGCAAGTTGCGCGGCGCCGCCGAGACTGCCTTGCGCAAGCCACATGTTGTAGATCGAAAACGTGAGTGTCCTTACCCCGAGATACTCAACCGCTCCAAGGTCATTGAGAACCTCCATGAGTGCAAGTGAAACACCGGCGATGATGGCTGGCCGAGCCATCGGCAACAGTACCTTTAAGAAAACGCGCGGGGGTGACGCGCCCAGAGAACGGGCGACGTCCGCTGTGTGCCCGCCTTGAAGCAGAAAGGACACCCGCGTCGCCAGATAGACATATGGATACAACACCAGTGACATCACCAGCGCTGCGCCGCCCATTGAGCGGACATTCGGGAACCAATAGTCCCGCGCCGACTGAAAGCCGAACAGCGAACGCAACGCGGTTTGCACCGGCCCCGTAAAGTGCAGGAACTCAACAAAGGCATAGGCGCCGATATAGGTCGGGATTGCCATGGGCAGCACGAGCGCAAATGAAAGGAAACGCCGCCCGGGGAATTGGTAGTCGGTGACGAGCCAAGCCGTTGTGACGCCGATCAGCGCCGTCAGAATGGCCACCAAGGCGAGGAGTTCGAGTGTGACAAGGCTTGAATTTGGCAAAACCGTGGAAGTCAGCTCGCGCATCGCATCATTGCCGCCGCCAAGCGCAATGCCACCCAAAACGGCGAGCGGCACCATTACCACCGCGGCCACCGCGGCAAGATATGAATAGGCCGCGAAATGATGGGATCTGGCAGGCTTCGCAGGCATCATTATGGTATGCGCGTGCGCCATCGCGTTACGTCGAAACCGGAACGCGCACCGTCAGCGCGCGTTCAGTATTGAAATTCAAGGTGGGCGTCAGCTTCCCGGACCTTCATCGAAACCCACTCGATCGACCATCTCGGACGCGAGTTTTCGGTTCTCCGCGATTTTGCTGAGTGGCAGCGGATCAGCCTTCAGCTCACCCCAAGAGGCAACAAGTTGTGCGGGTTTGAATTTGGAATCAACCGGATATTCAAGGACTTTCTCCGCATAAAGCTGTTGGGCTTCACTGCCGGCAAGAAACTTCATCAATTTCAGCGCATTGCCCGCGTTCGGCGCGTGCGCAGCCATGGCCATGCCGGAAATGTTGACGTGTGTGCCGCGCCCTGAAGCATTCGGGAACAGAACCTTGATCGATTTTGCCCAATCCTGCTGCTCGGGTTCCTTCTGGTTCGTCATCATCTGGCCGACATAATAGGTGTTGCCGATGCCGATGTCGCATGCACCTGAATGGATCGCCTTGGCTTGGTCACGGTCTCCACCCTCGGGCTTGCCAGTCAGATTTGCCTTCACACCCGTCAGCCATTTCTCGGTTTCTTCGGGGCCGTGATTGGCGATCATGGACGATATCAGGGCAAGGTTATAGTCATGCTGGCCGGAGCGGATGCATATCTTGCCCTTCCACTTTGGATCGGCGAGTTCCTCATAGGTGATCTCGTTCTGGGCTACCCGGTCTCTGGAAGCGTAAACGACACGTGCGCGTTTTGTCAGACCGAACCAGAAGCCATCCGGATCTCGATATTCGCCAGGAATGGCAGCGTCGATATCCGCGTCTTTGACCGCTTGGGCTATGCCTTTGGACTTCACATTGGACAAGCGCGCAATATCGACGGTCAGGATGACGTCGGCAGGTGAATTGTTGCCTTCCGCCGATACGCGCTCCTCGAGACCCTTGTCGAGAAACAAGATGTTGGTCTTGATGCCGGTTCTTGCGGTGAAAGCGGTAAGCACGGGTTCAATGAGCGCTGGCTGGCGATAGGAATAGATGTTGACGGTCCCTTCGGCAACCGCGCCTTGTGTTGGAATAAATGAAAACATCGCAACGATGCTCGCCAGAGCGAGTTTGGATAGTGCGGGCATTTTTTCTCCTAACCTGCAGGGTTCAAGGCCCAGCGGAACGAAAATGAGACCATGCGGTCGCCGCACCGTCTAGTCTTGCCGAGGAACAGTGTCAACATTTTCCTAGCAAAATCAGATGTTTAGAATTGTTCTAAGGAATGTCTGCCCTCTTCTGCGCCTTGTCAGTTGGCCAAAACGCGCACGGAGGGAAATGTGATCTCCACCATTGTGCCCTTGCCGGGCGTTGACGTGATGACAAACTTTGCCCGGTTGCCCTCCACGAGGGCCTTTGTGAGCGGCAGTCCAAGGCCAGTGCCGTCGCCGCGGCCGCGCTTGACGGTATTCAGCTGCTTGAAAGGCTTCATTGCCTGTTCAAGGTCCTGTTGGCTCATGCCAACCCCGGTGTCGCGCACACGGATAACGACGTCACCTGTCAACTCGTAGGCCGTCGAGATAATCACCTGTCCACCCGCCCCGGTGTAGCGGACCGCATTTGACAAAAGATTGAGCGCGATCTGTTTGACCGAGCGCAGATCTGCGACGACATCAGGAAGCGTCGAGGCAAAACTTGATCTTATGATCACGCGTTCACGGTTGGCTTGTGGCTGCATCAGCGCGACAGCTTCGGAGAGCGCGTCATTAAGCGCCACCGCTTCGAAATTCATCTCCTGCTCACCGGCCTCGATTTTCGATATGTCGAGAAGATCATTCACGAGATCAAGAACATGCCGACCGGACCGGTTGATATCTTTGGCGTAGTCGAGATAGCGCGGGCTGCCCATGGGCCCAAATCTTTCCTCCGCCATCAATTCGGAAAATCCGATTATGGCATTGAGCGGGGTCCTTATCTCATGGCTTACTCTGGTCAGGAATTCAGTCTTGGTGGCAGATGCTTGCTCGGCGGAGCGTCGTGCTTCGATGAGGCCTTCTTCGGCGCGCTTCCATTGGGTCATGTCGCGAAGAACGGCGCAAAATCCTTCTGATCCGGGCAATCTTCCAATGGTGACGAACAAAGGTATGAAACGGCCATGTGCCTCGCGTCCGATAACCTCGCGGCCATCGTTCATGATGCTGGCGACGCCCTTGCCGGTCAGGCCGGAAATGTAATCGTCCACCGCGCGCTGGCTTTCAGTTGCCAGCAACAGGCTGAATGGCTTGCCAACTATCTCGGCCGGGTTAAATCCAAACAGGGCCTCGGCGGAGTGATTGAGAGAGCGGATGTTACCCGCTGAGTCCAAAATGACCACACCGTCGGTTGCTGTATCCAGAATTGAAGAAAGCTCAGCAGCCTCCTGCTGGAGTTCCTCAAGGGAACGAAGCGCGTCATTGGAAAGAGGCGATGCACGCACATGGTGGGCTTCATCGCCATCGCGGATCGTCAGCATCATCGCAGGCGCTTCGTCCCAGGGCACGGACCGGATGACGGCATTGACGGCACGGACCCCGTTTCCCCGGATTCTGATATTGACGCGGTCACTTGTGGCTGCTGAGCTGTCGCCCGCAATCAGTTGGTCGATGCCGCCCAGAATTTCCAGCTCCCGCGCGCTGCCATAGCCGGTTGCCTCAAGAAATGCCGGATTGGCGAAATGCACACTCTTGCCGGCATAAATCAAAACCGGTGCGGGCAGGCGCATGAGGATCGAAGTGTCGGGAGCCGGGCGCAAATGCGGCTTTGGCGCTGAAGGCGCAATGAGCGGGTTGTCTTCCGGCATTTCCCCAACAATGTTCGATTTGCCGTCCGCATCTTCTGGCGGCTGCAGCGATTTGGTCCCGGCCTCCCCGGGTTCCGTATCGAGGTCTTTGTTTAGTTCCGGGGCATCGACCGGCGTGGCGGCAGTCTCGGCTTGCGGCAAGGAGCGCTGTTCTTCCAGGTCCTGCTGGTGGTGTTCTTCTGCTTCGCGCAGGATTTCGTTTGTCGTTCTGACCGGGATCATTCTCTGGTCAATCGGCGGGCTTTCGATCGTGTCGAGGATGTCGCGAAACATGCCGGCATATTTTGCGGCTGGAGGAACCGGGCTCTCAATCTCGGCATCGCTCGCCAGGACAGGCTTTTCGGCCGTCTCAAGAAGATCGCGCAACATTTGCTCGTACTTCGCAATTGGTCCTGACGTTTCGTCACCGCGTGCCAACGCCTCGTCCTTGCTTCCCTCAAGCGCCAAGGGTTGCACGATCACTGGCTTGTCAAGATCGGCGTCAGCCATGTTCAAGGCATCAGTTGCCGCTTCGAAAGGTGCTTCATCGGTGCCGACAGAGACGGCAGAATCAGATTGTTCATGCGTGGTGGACACGTCGTTTCCATTGCCCGATGGAGCCTCTGGAACATTTGCGTTATCACTGCGCAACCGTTCGGCTATTTCGCGAAATGCGATGCGCTCGGATGCGGTGAGGGACGAAACAGGCGATGCCGGCGGGCCGGCCGGATCGGCTCTGGCAACACGCCGCTCTTCAAGCAGAATGATCTTGCCATCGCTCCCCTGCAGATTTGCCGGGTGATTTTGGATCCCGCTCAAAGCCGGTATTTCACCGTGCCAGGGATCGTCTTCCAATGGCCGCTCCTCGCCGGGTTGCGGCGCTTCGGCGCCGGTACTCCCGCCCTCAGCAAATTGCTGCGTTTCAAAAGACAGACCAATTGCCTCGGGATCGGGGACGGCATCGGCAAGGCGGACAATTCCGAACCCCTTGAACCCTTCGAACGTGCGATCCCGCCCGTAAATCGGCAAAGCGGCAAGATCAACCGGCACGCGCATGTCAGTGCCTTCCATCGGCCAGGTGACGCTTCGGCCGGACCAGGTATCGCGCCGGTCGAGCAGCTCCGAGATTTCACCAGACGCGTCCATGGCGAATGCCAGGGCGACTTCCTTAAAAGTCCGCCCCAAAATGTCAGCGGCGCGTGGACCGATGGCCTGCGCCAACTCGGGCGAAACACTGGAAAAACGTCCGTTGGCGTCGATACGCCAAACAAAGCGCACCGGCATTTCGTCGTGCTCGATATAGGGCTCATCGGTGTTCGAAATGTCAGGGTAAACGGGCGTGAGATCGATTTCATCCCGCTCCACCGCAGCAAGAACCGTTCCGGGTTCAGGCTCGCCGACACCTGTTTCTTCCGGTGGCGGAACAGCCTTGTTGTCAAGCCCGGTCGTGATCGCGTCGAGCATTGGCGCTGGTTCATCCCGGACGCCAGTTTGCGGCTCGACGTCTTCTTGGTTTTCTCTTGATATCGATGTATTTGCACTGGCTTCTTCCAATGCTTCGTCGGCGGCCAATTGCAGGACCGAATCCGCAATCTCAAGTTCAGCGCTGACGTTCTTTGCAAATCTGCCTTCATCGGCAAAATACCACCGTCCGGTGTCGTTTAATGCAGGCTGATTTGTCACCAAGAGTTCGACTTTATGGTCGACTTCAGCCTCGGCCGAGGGTCCCGGCACGGCTGATGCCGGCAGATCGACTTCAACCACCAAGAGAAGGCAGGTTTCGGGATCGTCACCAAGCCGCCCAACACCTGCAGGCAGATATCCTCGTTTCGTGTGGATGCGCCGTTTGACCATCCGATCCACTTCGCTTGATACTTCCCGTGCCAGACTTGCGAACTCAAGCGCATCTATGCCCAACGCATGAAGGCCAGGCGAAGCAGCGACAACTTCGCCGCCGGGTCCAAAAATCGCCGCGTGGCATGCCTCGTCATCAAGGCCTTCAATGATTGATTCCGGTCTTTCTGCGCCCTTGGACTCCGCCAGCAATAGCGCGCTCCCGCCGGCCGGCAGGCTGACACAAGCGGTTTCAACAATGGCGAGGCGTGATGTAACTGCGCCTGCGAGCCGGACTGCAATTTTCTTGCCGGTTTGACCGGCAAGGATCTGGCGGCGGGCCGCCGCACCGATCCCGGGTTCGGCGCCGATCGCCTCTTCACGGACGGCAAATCCGATCATCCGCGCACCTGCGGCGTTAGCCCATAGCACTTCGTCCAACTCGGGCGTCAACAGGCACAAAGCATCGCCAGCGCAGAGTCGCTGGCGAACACCGTCAAGCACGGCAATGTCGATAAATGGGTAGGTTTGTGCCACGAGGTTCTGCTGTCCAGCCCGTCATTTGTCCTTAACAAAGAGTTAATACGAGGAACGTGCTGAAAAATCCACAAATCGGGCGGTACCCCGCCGGGCTTTCTGGTTCTACAGTTAATTTTGGTGCAGTGCAAAAATTATGTTGCAATGCACAATAAACTCGACTATATGCAATCCATCAGTCAATTCGGCCACAGCAGTTGGCCTCAAGGAGAAGCAAATGTCCAAGACAACCAAATCCGAAGATACCGTATTCGCCGCATTTGACAGCGCAAAGGTAACCGATCAGGTCCGCGACTTCGCTGAGAAGAGCGTTGCCCAGAGCAAAGACGCCTATGCAAAGATGAAGGAATCCGCTGAAGGCGCGCAGAAGACTTTTGAAGACAACCTCAAGGTTGCTCAGACCGCTTCTTCGGAAGTTGCCCTCAAGGCGATTGCCGCGCTGCGCGTCAATGCCGAGGCTGGTCTTGATCACCTCGAGTCACTGATTGGCGTGAAGTCCTTCTCGGATTTCGTCGAACTGCAGACCTCGTTCTTCCGCAAGCAGGCTGAACTGGTTGCTGACCAGGCCAAAGATCTGCAGGCGGTTACTGCCGCTGCTGCGGAAAAGGTTTCTGCCCCGGTCAAGGCTGCCTTTGACAAGGCTGCCAAGGAATTCAAGGCCGCCTAAGTCGAACGGGCCATTCACCCGAACGGGTGAAGACTGGCAATTAGAAAAAGATACGATGCGGGTCTGATGAATCCCGCATCAGAATAGCCGCGAACCCGATCTTCCTCCCAGTCGACGGTTCGCGCCAGACCATGGCAGCGTAAAGTAGCCATGGCCCATAAAGAAAAAGCCGGTCCTCCCCCGGCTTTTTCCTTGTTTGGCCCGTCGTTGCCCTGTGACCAATATCGCTTGACAGCGCTCAACCTTGATCCGAGTTAACCTGGCAGCTGCCTCGCCGGGGCAAGCGGCGCTCACGTGAGGGTGAAGGCGCATTGAAGCAGCGTCAACTCGGCGTGAGAGCGGGTAATGCCGGTTGAACTTCAGTGAGCGGCGGCGCATGTGGTGACAATGACAGCGCAAATTGAGACAACCATGCCGCTTTCCAGGCGCCTGTTCCTTGCCGGCTGCGCCGCCGTTGCCGCACAAGGCTTGCTGCCCGCAGCGGCCCATGCGGCCGCTCCCCTTTCAAAATTCAAGCCTGCAGGAACGGGCGGGTTCGACCACGCGGCTTTTGAGACGATACTGGCGGGTGTGGTACAGCCGGACGGTGAGGGCTACAACCGTGTCAACTACAGGGGTCTGAAACCAAAATCTGCCACGCTCGAGGGCTATCTTGCGTCCATGCAGGCGGCAAGTCCGTCTCAATTCTCCCAATCCGGGGCCATGGCGTTCTGGATCAACCTTTACAACGCCAAGACGCTGGCTGTCGTCGTTGAGCGCTATCCCGTCGCCTCGATCAAGAAGATCAATCTGGGCGGCGGCGGCCTATTTGGGTCCGGACCCTGGTCGGCCAACATATTGACGGTTGAAGGGCAGGAATTGTCACTTGACGATATCGAGCATCGCATCCTGCGTCCGCACTTTAATGACCCGATGCTGCATTACGCGTTGAATTGCGCCTCCTATTCCTGTCCCAACCTTGCAACCTCGGCCTTTACGGCCGGGAACGCGGAGGCGCTGATGCTTGCGGGCGCCAAGGACTATATCAACCATCCGCGCGGCATGAGTGTCGACGGTTCCAGCATAACGGCGTCGAAAATATACGCCTGGTACAGTGCGGATTTCGGCGGGAAGCCGAAGTTGAAAACTCACTGGCTGAGATTTGCAGCGTCGGAGAAGCAAGCAGCGATTTCCGCCGCCAACGCGATCAGTTTCGACTATGATTGGCGTCTTAATGATGTCTGAAGGGCCGATTCTTTTGAAGGACGCAGCACCGGTGGCAATGGCGAAGTCCAAGAGCGGCTTGTTGCGGCTTTTGCCGGTTGCCGTGATAGTGGCCGGCCTTGCTCTTGGTTATGCATTTGGCCTGCAGGACTTCCTGTCACTGACTTATTTGGGTGAAAGCCGCGCCGCTCTGAAAGCCTATGTCAGCGCGAATTTCATGGGCTCCGCCTTCGCGTTCATGGTATTTTACACGCTTGCCGTGGCTTTCTCCTTTCCGGCGGCCTCCGTCC
>JANNRN010000283.1:0-1781 GCA_031401375.1 Phyllobacteriaceae bacterium
AAGATGTTTTTATTCTGATTTATCTCAAAAAGTTCCAGCCGACTCGATGATTGGTTAACCAGGACACAGCCTCATCGGCATGCCCGCTGGAGGGACTGATCAAGTGCCCGACGGTTCGGTATGAGCGGCCGGGCAACAAAATGTCCCGGTCACGCGGGTGCCGGGATTCGGTTTAGCTCAATCGGAGATTTTCAGGCGGCAAATGCCGCTTCAAGCGTCTCATGACGCTGAACGACGGCAAACTCGATGGCAACGCCCTCATCAAAGTGGCGAACGACCTGGCCACGCATTGCGCCAAGTGTCACGGGCGTGCCCAAGGCAGGTTTCACATCTGTTTCAACCGCAGCGCCTGACAGTGACAAATCGACAATGCGGCACTGGTATTGGCGGCCGTCATTAAGGGCAAGAACCGACAGGGGGTTCTTTGGCAGCACGCGTTCGTGTCTGCGATCTTCCGGCAGATCAAGTTCATGCTTGTTTGCAAGCCAGGTGAGCTGAGCGGCAAGCTTGTCCTTTTTGCGGTCAGACGCCACAATCGTCATGGCAAAGCCATCGGGAAGGGTTCTTGTGAGCACGCCCTCGACCCGTCCGATGTGATCGATGTAGGCGATGACCTTTTCGCCGAGTTCGCCCGTGCGATTGGTGATGAAAGCGGCGTTACCCGGTGACATGTCGACAACCTGACAGGGATGCTCCGTTCGATCCTCAAGCATGAATCGACCGTAAACCTTCACCTTCACGCGTTGGTAGCCGCGATTTTCGGTCTTGCTGTATACGGATGCTCCCAAGGCGGACATCTTTGCTTCCATGACTTGCAAATGTGGCGGCAGATTCTAATTCTGTCGTCTGTCAGGATAGGCAATTTCCGTTAACAAGCCGTAATCACGCGCGCTTTTTGACAGGTCGCGGTTAAGTGTCTGTTCAAGAATTCAATGTCGCGAGTCAGATGGTGTGGTTTTGTGAGCACCGGAGCGGAGCGAACTTAAGTTCGTGAGCACCGGAAGCGCAAGAAAACCGCATCAGATGGCCGCGAGATTGAATTATGGGACAGACACTAAGGGTTTTCCAGCCCGCCGGTAATAACTGTGAGATGACGAACCCGTTTTGCACCGGGTGGTGAGCCGATTGCTGCCCCAGTTTGAAACACGTCCTGTGCGGAAACGAGACTGTCCGCGGACGGCGCCAGAGACGCAACTGAAACGCTGGGACGATTGTTGAGGAACACGAGTTCCTTTTCGGGGTCAACGACTTTGACCGTCGTGATGCTGTTGTCCAGTATGATGTCGCTGCCAAGCCAATAGGGCTTGTCGCAAGGGATGATGGCCCCGAAGAGCCGCGCGGATTCGCTGTTGCCCTGCAACGGCAACAGAATGGTTTCGAAGGAATTGCTCCTTCCAGCGGCGCTACGGCCCTCAAAACCGATCACGCAAATGATCTTCTCATCATAACACGCCTTCACAAGCCGCTTGGTCAGCGTGAGGTCATGAGAACCGAACAGGCTGGAGAAAGAGAAGTTCTTGAGTTCACGCCCGTAAAGCGAGCAGACGCGGGTCCCCGCCAGGCGGAAGACTGATTCCCCGCGCGCGTCCCGTTCAAGAATGAATGTATCAGCCAAATGCCGGCGAATGTCGGCCGGCTCGATGTCGGTCCGGGCAGGGGCCGGGCGCTCGCCCCGAAGTCTGTTCCAGTACATGAACAGGTCTATGGTTGCTTGATTTTTCATCGAGGCCCGGTTCCGTGCATGCCTGTGTTTCAAAACGTGACGGACACCAGTCCCGGCA
>JANNRN010000284.1:0-3244 GCA_031401375.1 Phyllobacteriaceae bacterium
ACCCGGATCCCAGGCCCTGATCCAGATTTATCCGGCGCTTGTCGAAGCCAAAGTCGCCGAAGTACTGTCGCCAACCTATGAGGAACATGCTTCCAATCTTGCAAGGCTGGGCTGGCAGGTCGAGGCGGTGCAGGATTTTTCCGATATTGGCGAGCGCACCAGCGTGACCGTCGCGGTCAATCCAAACAATCCGGACGGAAAGCGCATTACCAGTGATGAAATCGAACGCGTGGCGGCATTGCTCGCCTCACGCGGTGGCTTTCTTGTCGTGGATGAAGCGTTCAGCGACACGGAAGACGGCGTGTCGGTTGCGCATCTTGCGGGAACGGAGGGGCTGCTGATCCTGAAATCCTTCGGCAAGTTCTTCGGTCTTGCCGGCATCAGGATCGGCTTTGCCTTTGGGCCCAAGAGCCTCACAAACAAACTGAGCGCCATGCTGGGCCCTTGGGCCGTGGCGGGCACGGCCATGGAAATTGCCCGCAAAGCCTATGGCGACACGGAGGGCATTGTCGAGCTCAAGGCCCGTATCGCCGAAAGCCGCAAGGGGCTGTCAGAGGTTCTGGCCGAATGCGGGCTGACAGAAATCGGCGGCACCGCGCTGTTCGCACTTATCGAGCATCCGGAAGCTGCCCAGCTGCACGAAGGTCTTGCCAAGCAACATATCCTGACGCGCAAGTTCGCGCATTCGCCGACCTGGCTGCGTATCGGGCTTGCTGCCCATGAAGTCGAGTACTGGCGGCTGTCAAATGCTTTGCGGCTGCTGCTGTAAAGCACATTGTGTTCAGTCACTTTTCCATACTCGTTCTGGCGCTTTTGATCGACAGATTTGCTGGTGATCCACCCTGGCTGTGGAAATCCGTGCCGCATCCGGTCGTCTGGTTTGGCAAATTGATCGAGCTCATTGAGCGGCGCCTCAACGGCGATGAAAAATCGCCTTACGAGAAACGCCGCAACGGTTTTGCCGGGATGACGGTGCTGCTGATCATCGCCGCTGTTGCGGGCCTCATCATTCACGCTGTCCTTTCGCGGCTGCATTTCCCCGGCCTGGTGGTTGAAGCCATGGTCGCAAGCGTCTTTCTGGCGCAGAAGAGCCTTGCCGACCACGTTTCAAAAGTCGCGGAAGCCCTGCGCACCGGGGGCTTGAAAGAAGGGCGCAATGCAGTCTCAAGGATTGTGGGACGCGACCCTGAACAGCTTGATCAGCCGGCGGTCTGCCGCGCCGCCATTGAAACGCTTGCTGAAAACAGTTCCGACGGCGTTATCGCGCCTGCCTTCTGGTATCTTGTCGCCGGTCTTCCGGGCCTGTTCGCCTACAAAATGTTGAACACAGCCGATTCCATGATTGGACATTTGAACGATAGACACCGGGATTTTGGCAGGTTTGCCGCCAGACTCGATGATGTTGCCAATTGGATACCGGCGCGCGTTGCCGGCTTTCTGATAACACTGGCCGCGGCCGTGAATCTGGGCGGCGCCATTGGCGCGAGATCGCTGACGGCGATGCTCCGGGATGCGCGGCTGCACGCGTCGCCGAATGCGGGCTGGCCGGAAGCCGCCATGGCCGGTGCGCTGGGATTGGCCCTCGGCGGGCCGCGCCGTTATGGATCGGAAGTGGTGAACGCACCGGTCCTCAACGCTGGCGGAAGGCGCGAGGCGAGCGTCAACGACATTCATCTTTCACTCACCGTGTTCTGGCAAACCATGACGCTTTTAACGATGCTTGCAGGAATTCTGGCGATCCTTTGACGAGGATGCGCACCACATGTATCTTTTCACGGTGGGGCGTGGCCTGGCGAGATGATGGAGAACTCCATGTACAAGAAAATCGCCGCCGCGTTAGTGGTGGTTGCTCTTTATTTTATGTCACCTCATCAGGGGATGGCAGCGGGGCTTGTGGCGCATATTGATATTTCATCGCAGACAATGACTGTCTCAAGTTATGGCAGGACGGTTTATGTCTGGAAAGTGTCGACAGCGCGCAGCGGTTATCGCACACCGACGGGCAGCTACCGGCCCACGGTGCTGCGGCGCATGTGGTATTCGCGCAAGTACGATAACTCACCGATGCCGCATTCAGTGTTTTTTCGCGGCGGTTATGCCATTCACGGCACCGGCGCCATCAAGCGCCTTGGATCACCGGCGTCCCATGGCTGTGTCAGACTGCATCCGAGCAACGCGGCGACGCTGTTCTCGATGATCAAGCGAACCGGCGCCAAGAATACGCGGATTGTGATTACCAGGTAGCATCGGTTTTCGAGTGCTGAGGAACCCTGTTCTATCGCTGCCAGCGCTTGTGGAACCACATCCATTGGCCAGGATATTCGCGCACCCAGCGTTCGACGATATCGTTGAGCATCTGGCATGACGCCGTCACGTCAATGACGCCGTTGGGATCGCGCGGAAGCTCGATCCTGTCTTCAAGATGAAGTTTGAACCGCCCACCCGGCAGCCTGATGCAGCGGGCTGGATAGACTTCGGCGTTGAACTGACGCGCCAATTTTGGCAGCAAGGGATTGGTGCCGACGGGTCTGCCGAAGAACTGCGTCGTGGCGCTGCGGTTGAATTTCTGGTCAACCAGCATGCCGACCGCGCCGCCGCGTTCCAGAACCTTGACGAGCGACCAAACGGCGCCCGCCTTGGATGGCACAAGATGACCCATGTTGGTGCGCCGGGCTTCCAGCACCTTTCGCGCAATGTAAGGATTGTTGGGCGCCCTAAACAGCGCTGTCACCTCAAGGCCAAAGGTGGCGGCGCAGACCGGCAGCAGTTCGAAATTGCCTGTATGGGCGGTGAAAAACAGGAAAGGGCCGCGGCGCTGTCTGATTTTTTCGAACAGTTCGACGCCGTCCACTTCGATGGTGCCCGGTGTTGAAGCGGCAGGGTCATAGTCGAATATCTGGTCGAGAAACACATACTCGGCGAGCAGCCTTGCCATGTTGGACCACATCTCCAGCGCGATAGCCTTGATTTCGGCCTCGGATTTTTCCGGAAATGCCTGTCTGAGGTTATCAAGCGCCACACGGTGACGGGAAGACAGCGGACCGACGCGGCGGGCGATCCGGGCGGCGAACTCGGTTGCCCTTTGGGGCGGCAGGCGCTTGAGAAGATCAAGGGCGCGAAATGTCAGCTTGGCGACAAGCCAATGCTCCGCGTTTCTCAGTTTGCGCCATTGCCGGTAAAGGAAGAGCTTCATGCGCAAAGGCTAGCCGACGCGAAGGATGATCTTGCCGAAAACGTCCCGGCT
>JANNRN010000285.1:0-6320 GCA_031401375.1 Phyllobacteriaceae bacterium
GGTCCACATTTTCTCCAGATTGTAAAACGTGCGCACTTCCGGGCGGAAGACATGCACGATCACATCGCCTGCATCGATCAGCACCCAGTCGGCGCCTTCCAGACCCTCGACCTTGGGCGCGCCAAGACCGGCGTCTTTCAAGGCGGAGATGATCTGGTCGCTGACGGCCGCAACATGCCGGTTCGAGCGACCGGATGCGATCACCATGTGATCGGCCAGCGATGATTTTCCCTGAATGTCAATGGAGACGATCTCTTCGGCTTTGCCGTCCTCCAATGAGGTCAGGATCGTGTTAAGTGCGTGAGAGGCGGGCGCTAACCCGGCGGTAGAAGGAGCTTTCGTCGCCTTCCTTGACGTGGCAGTTCTCAGTGGTTGTCCTTTCCATGACAGGTCGCGTGCTGATTCAACACGAAGCAGCTTGCATCAAGATAGTGCAGAAATGGTAACAGTTTCAAGACGCTGTGTTTTTGGGCGCTGAAATACTCATGAAGCCGCATTGTGCGGCTGCAAAGCAAATCGGTTGCTGTTGCCTTGGCCGGATGGATTCTGTCATAATCACGCTTCAGCATCAGACTTTTTGCGTGAAAGGCTGACCATGTTACTCGAAGGCTGGATGACAATGACAGCCCGCCTCGCCGGAAAGGCCGGGCTGGCGGGTCTGGCATTGACCGTTTTGCTCGGCTCATCGCCGCTTCTCGGCGGCGAGTTCAAAATTGGACCCGTGTCGCCGGACAACCTGCCAGCGCCCGTCCTGGCGGCGGCCTCATCGCAATCGGTCCAGCAATTGCTGCAAAAAGCACAAGCGCTGGGGCTTTCGGGCGATGCCGCGCAAGCCGAGGAGGCGGCGCGCAGTGCGCTGGCGAAGGCGCAGACGCTGCGCAAGAACCGCGAAAAAATCGTGGCGGCGACGCAATCTATTCTTGGCGGCATCTTGTTCCAACGCGGCCAGTTTGGCGAGGCGGAGCAATTGCTGCGCCAGTCGCTGTCTTTTTTTGAGAACAAATATGGGGTCAATTCTGACTGGACGATCTCGCCGCGCGCCACGCTCGCCACGCTTATGTTGAGGCTTGGCCGCCGTCCGGAAGCGGCGGCCATGTTCGATCTGGCTCTGAAGGCGGCGGAAAAACAATATGGCCGCAACAGCATTTATGCGGCTGAAATGCTGAACAACGCCACTTCTGCAAAAATGGGCCTTGTGCCTCTGGAAGAGATTGCCGCAGACTTTGAACGCGTTGTGGACATCGCCAAACGCCAGGGCGGCAAAAACGATGATCTTGCCGCAGGCGCCTCCAATAATCTGGCATTGACGCTGGTGCAGCTTGGCCAGAACGACAAAGCTTTCGCCGCCTATAAACAGGCCTATGACCTTAATGCCGCGTTCTTCGGCCCAGATCATCCGGCGCCGATGACGAACCTTATGAATGCGGGCGTGCTTTACCGTGACACCGGCCAGACCGATACTGCCGCGCGGATGCTGGGAATCGTGCTGGAGTTTCATGAGCGCACGCTTGGGCCTGAAAGCATGGATACAGCACGTTCGCGCAACAATATGGGCTGGGTGGAACTGGCCAGAAACCAGCCGCTTGCCGCGCTTGGCTATTTTCGCGGCGCGGCGGGCGCTTACCAAAAGCTGCGGTCACGCCAGTCGAAGGGCATTCGTGGGCAAGGTCTGGGGATTGACGAGCGCGAGGCGGGACGCAGTGTGCTCGGGTTTTTGACCGCGCTTGCAACAGCGCCCGCGGCCAATAACGAAGAAAGTTATGCCCGGCTCGATGAGGGTTTCCAGGCGGCGCAGCGCCTGAGGGCGAGTGCTGCGGCTGTCGCACTTGGACAGGCTGGCGCAAGGTTCAGCGCGGGAGACAGCGAGCTTGGCGTGCTGCTGCGCGAAGGTCAGGACCTTGCCCTGCAATGGCAGAGCCTGAATGGCGCGTTGCTTCAGGCCGTTGCCGCACCGGCAAAAGCGCGCCAGCGCGAGGCAGAGAAAAATGCCGCCACTCAGATGGCAGCGCTCGGAGTGAGGCTCGATGAAATCGATGGGGTCATTCAGGACCGGTTTCCCGGCTATGCCAACCTGAGCGATCCCAAGCCATTGTCGATTTCCGAAACCCAAAAGCTGCTGCGGCCAGACGAGGCGCTTGTGCAGATCGCTTCCTTCGGCGGCGGCAATGGCGAGGGAACCTTTGTCTGGATCGTCACGCCCGATGACGCGCGGGCAACCCGCTCGCTGACATCAATCGAGACGATTGCCGGGCATGTGAAAACGCTGCGCTGCGGTCTTGATATCGGCGAATGGTCCTCGCAGGAAAGCGCGGCCGATTGTCAGGCCCGCACCGGCGCCATGGACAAGAACGGTCTGCCGCGCTTCAACGCGAAAGATTCCAATGATCTGTTCAACGGCCTGTTCGCCGGCCTTGAGCCGCTTCTGGCGGGCAAGAGCCTGATTGTCATTGCGCCTGATCCGCTGGCATCATTGCCGTTTCAGGTGCTGGTGACAAAGCCGCCAGAAAACGAGTTTCCCGAAACAATGGAGGAACTGCGCGCGATCTCCTGGCTTGGCCGCGACAGTGCGGTTTCCATGGTTCCCTCCGTCAGCGCGCTGGCGACGCTTCGAATGGCGGCGAACGGCGTTTCCGCCCCCGAGAATTATGTCGGCTTCGGCGATCCGGTCCTGACCGGCAATCTCGGCTGTCCCTCCGTGGAGGCGCAGGCTTCCTGCCCGGGTGAGAGCCAAAGCACGTCAACGCCGTTGGTTGCCGCCGCCCGGTCCGCACCCGCGAGCGCCTTCGAGGCTGTTTTCAAGGATGGATCAATTGATGTCGAAGCGATCCGCTCGCTGTGCCCGCTGCCCGATACCGCGACGGAACTTCGCTGCGTGGCCGCCAGCCTTGGCGCGCCGCCCGCATCCGTCCATGTCGGCGAAGGCGCCACCAAGACGGCCATCCGTGATGGCGAGCTTGGCCGTTACCGCATCATCCATTTCGCCACGCACGGCCTTGTCGCCGGTGATCTTGAATCGCAGGATGGCGCGCTCAGGGAGCCGGCGCTGGTCTTGACCCCGCCCGCCATTGCGACACCGGAAGATGACGGTCTTCTCAAGGCGAGCGATATTGTCGGACTGAAATTGAATGCGGACTGGGTGATCATGTCAGCCTGCAACACCGCGTCGGGCCAAAATTACGGGGGCGAAGCGCTTTCGGGGCTTGCCAGCGCCTTTCTTTATTCCGGCGCCAAGGCGCTGCTTGCCTCGCACTGGCCGGTCCGCTCGGACGCCGCAGTGAAGCTGACGACCTACGCCATCGGTGAACTTGCCAGGGATTCGGGCATTGGAAGGGCCGAGGCCATGCGCCGCTCGATGGTGAACATGCTCGACCATGGCGGCCCGTTTGATGCTCATCCGATGGTATGGGCGCCTTTCTCGGTGATCGGCGAGGCGGGCAGCAGCGAGTAGCGCGGTTCCAGCCTTCCCCCTTGCGGGGAAGGTGGCGCCGGAGGCGTCGGATGGGGGTGGTCAGGAAGATGTTGAGCTGGCGGAACAGGCGCTGCGGCCATTTTCTGTGATCGCAGCATCTTTTTGACCACCCCCATCCGTGCGCTCCGCGTCCACCTTCCCCGCAAGGGGGAAGGCTGGAGCCACGCTATTCTGGCAGGTTGAACGGCTTTCCGGCAATCAGCGCTTCAAGCAACAGCTTTTCGGACGGTGAGCGCTTGGCGCTTGCCAGCATCATCAGGGCTTCCATCCGGTATTCACCCTTGCCCTGCGCCGCCAGCCACAGCGCCTGCGCGGTCCGGCGCATGGGTTCGGGGATTGTTTCAATGCGCAATTCCTCAGGGATTGCCGGGAGCTTCGATGGATCGACAGCCATGATCTTTCCCTCCGCTTTCGTACCGCCGGCCGCCACTTCGACGCGATAGTTTCCGGCCTTCAGATCAAGCTCCGGGCTGACCCAAAGACCACCCGATCCTTTGGCCTTGCTGATGATCTTTTTCCCCGACTTCAACAGGATGGACACTTCGACAACCTGTGACGGCTTCAACCAGCCGAACGCGATGGTCCGCTTCCCGGCGGCGATGGTTTGCGGCGCCTTGAACAGCGGCACGGCGAATTCCTGATTGCCGTCATTGCGAATGTTTGTCAGAACCTGCGCGCGCTTCTCTTCGTCCAGCGGCGAGATCGAGGCAACGGTCCAGTCGAGAAAGTTGGACCAAAAACCGGCGCGCGTCAGCTCGGCGGCAATGGGAGTCTGGCCATCCGCCTTTGACCAGACAACGGGATCCGGGCGGCCGATCAATCGAAGGACAACGCGGCCGTCATCGCCCGCCACCTCAATGCGATCGCCATTTTGCAGTGGCAGGCAGAGTTTCAGCGCAATCTCCTGACCTTCGCGGATGACCCGGTATCCGCTCGCCGCACCGTGGAAATCCTCGACATAGCCGATTTCGCCAACCGCCAAAGCGTGGGATGTGAAAAGGCCAAGGAAACCAAGGAGAAACAAGGCGATGCGGTTCATGGCTTTTCCTTCCGGCGCTGAAGCGGTGTTGTGGCGGGCTTGAATATCCAGCGCCAGCCTGCCTTGCGCATCTCACTGAATGTTTGCGCGATTGAAAAGAGGCCGTCCGCGAACAGGATTCCGAGCGAGGGAATCGCAAGGTTCACAACAAGGCCTGATTTGAAAAAGGGCACGGACCCCGCCATTAAAATACCAATCCCAAGCAAAGAGAGCATGGCGGCAATCGATGGCCGGAAAATGGCGACACAAAACGAAACCAAAGTCATCATCATCAGGCTGAGCGCCATGCGCCCCGGCCAGCCGGGCTCGTGCGGTGTTCCATGCCGGGCAAGCGCGTCCACGGCATTGACCAGCACAAGCGATCCCGGCATCGATCCGATCGGTGTCTCATGCAAATCACCGCTGCCCTGAAAACTGCCGCCAACCACCGCAATCATACCTTCAAGACCGGGCACTTCATCGCCGTCTGGAATGCGCGCGACAGCGCCTGCCTTTCTGACGATAACCTTGGACAAGCCGTCCGGCAATTGCGGGCCGAGGCTGACCGCATCTTGCTGCCACGGGATCGTATAGATCACCCGCGACGCCGCATCGCTTGCGCCAAATGCAATGGGCGGCAGATTTTCCCCGCCGATTTTGAATTCCTGCACCGTGGCGGCGAGAGGCGCATTGCAATCTTTTGGAACCAGAGGCGCCAGTTCGGTTTTAAGGTCCGCAGCCTTGTTGCCAGCCCAGACCCATGCCGCCGCCAGCTGCACCGAGGGAGTAATCGCTGGTGTCCCCGCTTCGCAAACCGGGAAGGCAAGCTGCCAGCGCCGCACATTGCCATCCAAATCGCGCAGGAACGAGGGCAGCGCCCAGATGACATTGGCTTTGCCGCCCGCCGTTTCAAACACGGTTTTGCGCAGCACGGGCAAAGCGGAGCCTGCGCCGGGCATGAGCGCGCGCATCAGGACGAGCGGCGGGGCTTCCGCAGGATAGCCGTCAAGGAACGCCCGCAGCACAGCTTCAGAAACGGCTTCCTCGCCGAACGCCAGATCGACATCCAGAATAATCAGCGCCGGACTGGACCGGGCAAGCGGTTGCAGAATGGCGGTGATCCTGTCTCTTGGCGTGATGAGCGGCGCACCCCAGGAGGCCCATGTTTCATCGTCTATGTCGATGAAGGCAAAGCGCAGCGGTGTGGCGCCCGACGTGCCGGACAGGGTCGCAAATCGCATCAGACGGTCAGCCATGTCGTCGCCAGCCTGGCGAACAACCTTCAATCCGGGAACCGGAAACAGGGCGAGGATGATTTCCAGGGCGAGGCCAATGAAAAGTGCCAGCCCGAACTTCAGAAGTTCCGGCTTGTTCCGGCCCGCAAATCCGGTCCAATTTATCATCACCGGCCCACCCGCAGCCCTGTTTGGCGCTGCACCCCTTTGGCAGAAGCTATTGCATTGGCAAGCGAACGTCGAGCCAGATGCGTATCAGGTTTCCCCCCGCCTGATCGCACTCGATGACAGGCTCGATCTCGGCCCATGGATAAACGTCCATGCCGGCGCCTTCATGCGCGCCAGCCTTGGCGCGTCTTCTTCGTCAATGCGCGCGTAGCCGAAAGTCTTGGCAACGATGGAGGAAATGTAGGAAAGGGTCGCGCCCGGCCGGTCGATCACGGCAATCGGCATCGTTTCGACAATCTTGCGCCAGCGCTGCCAGCGGTGGAAGTTCTTCAGGTTGTCAGCGCCCATCAGCCAGACGAAGTTCACATTTGGGTTGCGTGTCTTGACGAGGTCCAGGGTGTCGGCGGTGAAACGGACGCGGTGTGAAGCC
>JANNRN010000286.1:0-6313 GCA_031401375.1 Phyllobacteriaceae bacterium
GATTGGCGGGCGGATGAGCGAAATGCCGTCCTCGGATTACACGCTTCTCAAAAGCCCCTACCCCGATCAGCAATTGGTCCACGTTCATCCGGATACATCGGAACTCGGCCGTGTCTATCGCCCGACACTGGCGATCAACGCTACGCCCTCGGATTTCGCTGAAGCCATCGCCGTGCTTTCCGCCCCGGCGTCCGCGCAAAAATGGGCAAACGGGACCGAAATAGCTCACGCTGCCTATCTTGCATGGTCAACGCCGCCCCTCGCAGGCCCGGGGCAGGTGGCCATGGGCCCGATCATGAATTTTCTCGAAAAGGAACTTGCCGACGACGCCATCATCTGCAACGGCGCCGGCAACTACGCCACATGGGTCCACCGTTTCCGCCGGTTTCGCCGCTTCGCCACCCAAGCCGCACCGACGTCAGGATCAATGGGTTACGGCGTTCCTGCCGCTGTTGCTGCAAAGTTGCTCTTTCCCGGCAAAACCGTGATTGCCTTTGCCGGCGATGGCTGTTTCTTGATGAACGGTCAGGAATTCGCGACCGCCGTGAAGCATGCTCTGCCCATCATTGTCATCGTTGTGGATAACGGCATTTATGGCACCATCCGGATGCATCAGGAGCGCGATTACCCCGGCCGTGTTTCCGGCACTGACCTCACAAATCCGGATTTTGCCGCGCTCGCGCGCGCCTATGGCGGGCACGGAGAAACGGTGGCGGCTACTGATGATTTCGCTCCTGCATACCGGCGGGCAGTCGCCAGCGGCAAACCGTCGATCATCCATATCATGCTTGATCCGGAAGCAATTACCCCGACCCGCACGCTCTCGGATATTCGGGCCAATCGATGACATGGCGTTGAGATTTTATCGGTGCTAAGAGCGCGCCGGATCAAGAAGTAACAGGAACGGCTACGTGTCAAAACCCGAGATTTCGGTTGTCATCCCCTGCAAAAATGAGGCGGAGAACCTTGCAATACTTCTCGATGAGGTCGACGAAGCGCTGAGCGGACGCGAATACGAGGTCATTGTCGTCAATGACGGATCCACCGATGCCACTGCGGACGTCCTGAACAGGCGGATCAGTGCGGGTTCGGCGCGTCTTCGTCACGTGCAGCACGACCGCTCATCGGGGCAAAGCGCAGCCGTGCGCTCCGGCGTGTTTGCCGCGAGCGGCAAATACATCGCCACAATTGACGGTGACGGGCAGAACAATCCACTTTACATTCCCCAACTGGTCGATGCGCTCAAGGCGGCAGGGCCAAACATCGGCATCGCAGCGGGGCAGCGCTTGAAACGTACGGATTCCAGCCTCAAGCAATACTCCTCACGCTTCGCCAATTGGATTCGCCAGAACATGTTGGCCGACGGCACCCGCGATTCAGGCTGCGGCCTGAAAGCGGTTCCCGCTGACCTTTTTCGTGCGCTTCCTTTCTTTGATGGCTGGCATCGCTATCTGCCGGCGCTGGTGATCCGCGAAGGATACGGCGTGTTCCATGTCGACGTGACCGACCGCAAGCGGCGCTTCGGAAAATCCAATTATGGCATACTCGACCGTGGTCTGCGCGGGGCACTGGACCTGTTCGGGGTCTGGTGGCTGCGCAAACGGCGCAAAGTGGTGCCGGTCGTGACGGAGTTCAAACCATGAACCACTATATCTCCGATTTGACAGCGTGGTTCTACAACGTTTTCGTGGCGCAGTTCGATGGCTGGGTGGCTCTTGGTTTTGTGGCGCAATTCGCCTTTACCATGCGCTTCCTCGTGCAATGGGTCGCCTCTGAAAAGGCCGGACGGAGTGTCGTGCCCATTGCTTTCTGGTTCTTCTCCATCGGAGGCGGCGCGCTGCTTCTTGTTTACGCCATTCAGCGGGAGGACCCAGTTTTCATCGCCGGTCAGGCATTGGGACTTTTGATTTACGTCCGCAACCTGATGCTGATCTTCAAGGAAAAAAGAGGCGGAGCCAAGGTCGCCTGATCATGCTCGCCTCATTGTTGGAACGCTTCTCCGGTCCCTCGCATCTCGCGCGTTCGCTGCTGCTCATCCTCATTTGTCTTTGCGCGTTTTTGCCCGGCATCGCTGCCCTCCCGCCTATTGACCGCGATGAGGCGCGGTTCATTCAGGCGACAAAGCAGATGGCCGAGACCCATGATTACGTGGATATCCGCTTTCAGGAAGTGGCACGTTACAAAAAACCGGTCGGAATCTACTGGCTGCAAGCGGCGTCACTCGCCCTGACCGGCGCCGATCCGCAGAAAGACATGTGGTCCTATCGCCTCGTGTCGGTGGCAGGCGCCACAATTGCGGTGCTTATCGTCGCGTTTCTCGGTGCTCTCATGTTCAATGGGCAGACCGGTCTTGTTGCGGGAATGCTCACCGCCGGAATGTTCATGCTGTGCTTTGAATCCCGCATTGCCAAAACGGACGCCGTGCTCCTGGCAACTTGCCTTGCCGCGCAGGCGTCACTGGCGCGCATCTATCTGTCAGCGAGGCAAAACGTGCCCGCAGGCAAGACGTGGCTGGTCTTCTGGCTGGCGCTGGGCGCGGGCATATTGATCAAGGGACCGATTGCGCCGCTTCTGGCGCTGGTCACCGCATTGGCCCTTTGTCTTGCCGACCGGAACATCTCCTGGATGAGGGGATTGAAGCCCGTTCCAGGGTTCATTCTCATGGTGCTTGTGGCGGCTCCCTGGCTTGTCCTCATCACACTCAAGAGCGGCGGCGCCTTCTGGACTGAATCTATCGGCAGGGATTTGCTGGGCAAGGTTGCTGACGGACAAGAATCCCATGGCGCCCCGTCCGGATACTACGCGTTGATCTTTCCGCTGTTCATGTGGCCTTTGCCTGTTATCGCCATTCAGGGCGGATTGGCTGCTCTCACGCGTTTCAGGTCCGACCCGAGGTTGAGATTTCTTCTGGCCTGGTATCTGCCGTGGTGGCTCTTGGTTGAGCTGATGCCCACCAAGTTGCCGCATTACATTCTTCCCGCCTATCCTGCCCTCATTCTGCTTGGCGCCGCATTTCTTACCGGACAACTTGAGCCATCCGAAAACCCGCCGCGCTGGCATGGCTGGCTGGTGAACATCTCCCGTTTCGGCCTGGCTGTGGCAACATCTGCGCTTGTCATCCTGGCAATCGCTTTGCCGGTTTACGCCAGCCAGCGCATTTCAGCGCCGGGTGTTCTCGTGTCGGCCATCGTGATCATCACGGCGCTTGTCGGCATGAACACCCGGAAGTTTGAGCACTGGCCGGACCTTGCGAAAGCAGGATCATTGGTTTTGGGGTCAGCCTTGATGTGGGCTTTGATGGTGGGCAGTGTGCTGCCCTCCGCGCGGCTGATCTGGCCATCAGCGCAGATTGCGCAAACCTACCTGCTTTCACTCGGCGCCTGCCGGGCACCCCGCTTGGTTTCCGTCGGCTTTCACGAACCGAGCCTGGTCGTTCTCGCTGGCACGAATACCCTGCTCACCGGCAGCAGAGGCGCAGCTGAAGCCCTGCGCGCCGATCCTGAATGCACAATGGTTTCGCTCGCGACCAGTGAAAAGGCGGACCTTATCGCAGCATTGGGTGCCGACGCCGTGCGGCTGACGAAAATTGAAACAATCGAGGCGGTCAATTACTCAAAGGGCAAGGCTCTCACTATCGAACTCATGCAACTCACTCCGCCCTGACCGTGGGCCTGCCGATACTGTGATAATTCAATCCGCTGCCGGAGAATTCGCTGCACTTGTAGATGTTTCGCATGTCGAAGAAGTGGTTGCCGCGCATGGACCGGGCGATGCGTGAAAGATCAAGTGCGCGATATGCATTCCATTCGGTAAGGATGACCGCAACATCGGCGCCCTCGACGGCGGAATAGGCCGACTCGCACCAGACCACACCCGGCAAAAGCAGGGCGGCGGGCGCCATCGCCACCGGATCGTGGGCGCGAACGGCGAGTCCGGCAGATTGAAGGGCCGTAATGATGTCAAGGGCAGGCGCTTCCCGAACGTCATCCGTATTCGGCTTGAACGCAACGCCGAGAATGGCCACGGTCTTGCCGCCATGTTCACCGGCGCAAGCGATGATCCGTGCCGCCAAATCCTGCTTCCTCGCCTCGTTGATCTTGATCACTTCCTCGGTTAGCTGCTGGCGCGCGCCATGGCGTTGGCCAATCGCGGCGAAGGCACGCGAATCCTTGGGAAAGCATGAACCACCAAAGCCGGGGCCCGGATGAAGGAATTTCGATCCGATGCGATTGTCCATGCCAATCGCGCGCGCGACATCCTGAACATCCCCGCCCACTTTCTCGCACAAATCGGCCACTTGATTGATGAAGGTGATTTTCATCGCCAGAAACGCATTGGCGGCATATTTGATCATTTCCGCGTTTTCTAGGCTGGTGAACACCATCGGCGTTTCCCGCAGGAACAGCGGGCGGTACACTTTCTGGATCATCTGCCGGGCGCGCTCATCTTCAAATCCGACCACAATCCGGTCAGGATGCATGAAGTCTTCAACCGCCGAACCTTCCCGCAGGAATTCAGGGTTGGAAGCAACACAGAACGCGACACCGGGACGGGCGGCCCTCATCCGGTCCCTCACGTTTGCGCACGTTCCAACCGTAACCGTGGACTTGATCACGACCACTGCGCCCTCTTTCATCGCGCAGGCGATTTCGTCCGCTGCGGCCATGATAAAGACAAGGTCTGCCTCACCGTCGCCCCGGCGCGACGGCGTTCCAACGGCGACAAAAATGACGTCCGCGTCTTGAACTACGGCGGCAAGATCGCCATCAAACGACAAGCGGCCTTCGCGCAGATTGCTCTGCAGCAATTGTTCAAGGCCGGGCTCGTAAATGGTCGATTCGCCCCGCAACAGCCGGGCCAAAAGTTCAGGGTTCTTGTCGACACACGTGACATCAAAGCCAAACTCGGCAAAGCACACGCCCGAAACCAGACCGACATATCCAGTGCCGATGACCGCTATTTTCATCTCTGCTTCCCTTTGGCGGTCGACTTGGCAGGAACAGCTGGAAAAATCAACGACATATTAGCGCGCGGGTTCAAGAGAAATTCCAGTTCCGTAATCGCCGCGTTGGGACTGGAATCGTGGCTTCAGGCCCTTCTCGTTTCAGCGAGTGACAGCTTGATCGCTTGGGAAAGCAACGTCGCGATCTGTTCCAGATGTTCTTCTTCCGCGATGTAAGGCGGGGCCAGAATCACGGTGTCGCCCGACTTGCCATCGACATTGCCGCCGCTCGGATAGCAAATCAGGCCGAGGCCAAACGCATTGCGGCGGATCTTCAAAAACAGCTGATCAGCCGGCGCGAAGGGCTCCTTGGTCGTTCGGTCCCTGACCAGTTCAATACCGGCAAAGAACCCCCTGCCCCTGATATCCCCGACCGCGTCAATTCCGTCCAGCGCCGCGTGCAGCATGGACTTGAACGTCTCTCCGAGCCGTGCAACCCGTTCCACAAGACCATCCCTTTCAACAATCTTCTGAACTGCGGCACCGGCCGCGCAAGCCGCAGTATGGCCGGTGAAAGTGTGCCCCGTGAGAAGCCCGCCATGGGCGTCGTCGATGACCTCGCCAATTTCCCGGCGATAAACTGCGGCGCCAAGCGGCAAATAGCCACCAGCCAGCCCCTTGGCGATGGGCATGATGTCTGGCCAGACCTCATCGTGCTGCAAGGCCCGCCAGGTTCCACACCGCCCGGAGCCGCACATGACTTCATCGGCGATCATCAGGACCCCGTGACGCGTACAAATCTCGCGCACTAGGCGCGCATATCCCTCGGGCGCCGGGATCACACCGCCGGCCGCCCCGACGACCGGCTCAAAAATGAAGGCCGCGACATTTTCAGGGCCCAGACGCAGAATTTCGTTCTCGAGCTCTAGGGCGCACCATTGTCCGGTGTCCTGCGGCCTCACGCCCTTTGGCGGGCGGTAGGAGTTCGCAGGCGAAAGCAATGACGCGGGGATCAGCGCACCTTCGAACGACGCCCTCCTTTCCTCAAATCCGGAGATTGACAGGGCCCCGAGCGTGTTGCCATGCCATGACCGCTGCCGCGAAATGAACCGCCGCCGCAAGGGCTCCCCACGTGCCGAATGATACTGCAGCGCGATCTTGAGCGCGGATTCCACCGCCTCGGAACCACCCGAAACAAAGATCATCCGGTCAAGATCACCGCCGCATCTGCGGCTGACAATTTCGGTGAGTTCTTCAAGCGGATCGGAGGTGAACGTGTACCGGTATCCGTGCGCCACCTTGTCAAGTTGCGCTGAAATTGCCGCGTTCACCTCCTTGTTGCCGTGTCCAAGGCAATAGACCGCCGGCCCT
>JANNRN010000287.1:0-3228 GCA_031401375.1 Phyllobacteriaceae bacterium
CCGAAGACGCCTACATCGCCTTCCGCGGCCGCATGCCAAAACCTGAGGCGATGCTGGCAAAACGCGGCTTGCTTTGAGGTACGATTGAACAGGCGAGCATAATCTCCTAGCCTTCGCCCGGAATGCTCGGTGTCTGTTCAAGAATTCAATGTCGAGAGTCAGATGGTGTGGTTTTTTGAGCACCGGAAGCGGGAGAAAACCGCATCAGACGGCCGCGAGATTGAATTATGGGACAGACACTCAGAGAATCCGCGTGAATAATTGACGCATGCGTTTATCGCTCGCCTTTCTTGCTCCCGGCGCTATTCTATGGTTTGAGAACCGGGTGGGTATGCGCTTTAGAGCGCTGGCCTCGATTCGAGTTGAAAGCCATTGAGACTTTCGCGGGAGACGGAAATTGAAGAAGCTGATTTTGCCGTTCGTGGCCCTGATGACGATGTCGGCGGCAAGTGTCGCGCTGGCGGACCAGCCCCATGATTGGGGTTACCGTTTCCAGGAATCCGCCACGGGCATGATGGAAGACATTGCGTGGTTTGAACGCTACACTTTGTGGTTCGTCATTCCGATCACCCTGTTCGTGCTGGGTCTTCTTATCTATGTGTCGGTCAGGTTCAGCGCGAAGAACAATCCGACGCCTTCCAGGACCAGCCACAATTCGCTGATCGAGGTCATCTGGACCGTTGGACCGGTCATTGTTCTGCTGTTCATTGCGGTGCCGTCGTTCAAGCTGCTGACCTCCCAGTTCTCGCCGCCGACCCCGCCCACCATCACGGTCAAGGCGACCGGCTATCAATGGTATTGGGGCTATGAATACCAGACCGAGGAGGCGGTGACTTTCGAGTCGCGGCTTGTGCCGGACGCTGATCGACCGGGCCTTGGAAAGGATGACAGGAAGGTGTATCCCACCTTGCTGACCGTGGACAATGAACTGGTGGTGCCTGTCGGTGAGACGGTTCGTGTGATCGTGACGGCAAGCGATGTGCTTCATGCGTTTGCCATGCCCGCTTTCGGTGTGAAGATCGACGCGGTTCCGGGCCGTTTGAACGAAACATGGTTCAAGGCCGAGAAAGAAGGCCTCTACTACGGGCAATGTTCGGAAATCTGCGGCAAGGATCATGCCTTCATGCCGATTGCCATCCGCGTGGTCGACAAGGGCAAGTATGACGCGTGGTTCGCCGCCGCGAAGACAGACCTGCCTTCCGCGAACAAGGCTCTCATGGCCGAAGTGAAGCAGTCCGTGTCGATCGACGTGGCAGGCAATTGAAACTGGATTTGACGAAAAGGATAGGGTGAGAAAAATGGCCGATGCACATGCTCACGATGCGGGACACGAACCCAAGCCTTACAATGGCTGGACGCGTTGGGTCTATTCCACAAACCACAAGGATATCGGGACGCTCTACCTGATCTTTGCGATCATTGCCGGCATTATTGGCGGCTTGCTGTCCGTGGCCATGCGCATGGAGCTGGCTCACCCCGGCATTCAGATTTTCACCGGCCTTGCCGAAATGGTTTACGGCATGGAAGGCGATGCGGCCCTTGATGGCGGCAAGCACATGTACAATGTTTTCACGACGGGCCATGCGCTCATTATGATTTTCTTCATGGTGATGCCGGCCTTGATTGGCGGGTTTGCCAACTGGATGGTGCCGATCATGATCGGCGCGCCCGACATGGCGTTTCCGCGCATGAACAACATCTCGTTCTGGCTGCTGCCGCCAGCGTTCATCCTTCTGTTGCTGTCGATGTTCGTTCCCGGTCCCGCCGGAGGTTACGGTGTCGGCGGCGGCTGGACGCTTTATCCGCCCCTGTCGACGTCCGGGCAGCCGGGGCCGGCAATGGATTTGGCAATTCTGTCAATCCATCTTGCGGGCGCCTCTTCAATTCTGGGCGCGATCAACTTTATCACGACCATTTTCAACATGCGCGCGCCGGGCATGACCTTGCACAAAATGCCGCTGTTTGCCTGGTCGGTGCTGATCACGGCCTTCCTGCTGCTGTTGTCACTGCCCGTACTTGCCGGCGGCATCACCATGCTGCTCACGGACCGCAATTTCGGCACCGCATTTTTTGCGCCCGAGGGCGGCGGCGATCCGATCCTGTTCCAGCATCTGTTCTGGTTCTTCGGCCATCCGGAAGTCTACATTCTGATCCTGCCGGGCTTTGGCATTGTCAGCCACATCATTTCGACGTTCTCGCGCAAACCGATTTTCGGTTACCTCGGAATGGCCTATGCCATGGTTGCCATTGGCGTCGTCGGCTTCGTGGTTTGGGCCCATCACATGTACACTGTCGGCATGTCGCTTGATGCGCAGCGCTATTTCGTTGCCGCGACCATGGTGATCGCTGTGCCGACCGGCGTGAAGATATTCTCCTGGATCGCGACCATGTGGGGAGGATCAATCACGTTCCGCGTACCGATGCTCTGGGCGATCGCCTTCATATTCCTCTTCACAGTGGGTGGTGTCACCGGCGTTCAACTGGCCAATGCCGGGCTGGACCGCGCGCTGCATGACACGTATTTCGTGGTCGCGCATTTCCATTACGTCTTGTCGATGGGCGCCGTGTTCGCGATCTTTGCGGCCTGGTACTACTGGTTCCCGAAGATGACCGGCTACATGTATAATGAAACCATCGGCAAGGTTCACTTCTATGTCACGTTCATCGGCGTGAATCTTCTGTTCTTCCCGCAGCATTTCCTCGGTCTTCAAGGCATGCCGCGCCGGTACATCGATTATCCGGATGCCTATGCGGGATGGAACTATGTGTCCTCATGGGGATCGTACATGTCCGCTTTTGCCGTATTGATATTCCTCTACGGTGTCTGGGATGCTTTCTCCAAGAAGCGCCAGGCGGCAGCCAACCCCTGGGGCGAGGGCGCAACGACGCTTGAATGGCAATTGCCATCGCCGCCGCCGTTCCATCAATGGGAACAGCTTCCGAGGATCAAGTAACAGCAAACGGGCCGCAAACAGCGGCCCGTAAGACGGGTTCGACCATGTCAGTTGCAGAAAATACCGTCCTTCAAGGCCCTCGCCCTTCCGAGGCGCAGGCGGCTGACTATTTCGCGCTGCTGAAACCGCGCGTCATGTCGCTTGTCGTCTTCACGGCGCTGGTCGGTCTGATGCTCGCACCCGGGCACATCAGCCCTGTGATCGCCTTCGTCGCCATTCTGGCCATCGCGGTGGGCGCCGGCGCATCCGGTGCGTTGAACCAATGGTATGATGC
>JANNRN010000288.1:0-2358 GCA_031401375.1 Phyllobacteriaceae bacterium
ACTTATGCCGAACGGTTGCGTCTCATTGCGCTTGAAGACGGATGCCGGTTTTCGCGCCTGTTGCCTCAAAATGAAGACTGGAATGAAGACCTAAAGGCTTTGCCGCGAGAGCCTGGCAAAGCCAGAAATGGAGGGGAAATAGGGGGAATAAAACCCGGCTGCCGCATGCCCGAAGGCGCGCATCAAGGGTGAAGCTTCGCCCGCAAGCGCGGCCCTTGACCCGTCCTTCGGGACGCGACCGCTGATGTGAGGTCATGAGAAAGCATGGGGTGAAGGTAAGGCCGATGTGGCCGCACCGCTTCTGCTTTCGATCACAGGAGCTGTCATGCAAACCTCTCGTTCTTTCCGCAAAGTTTTCCAAGGCGTCGCCACCCGTTACGAGATGTTCCAGATTTTCAACCGCCACAGCGAGGCGCCGTTCGACAAGGCCCGCCATTCCGGCTCGGTCTATGCCGGCGAATGGTTCGAGATCACCGAGGCCGATCACGACTACATGTTCGAAATCCTCCCGCCTTTGTTCATCCGCAACGGCCTGTTTGCGATGCGCGAATTCCAGGCAGGCAATGTGACGAGCGTGTTTCTGGCTCTGACGATTGATGGAGGACGTCGCTGGTTCCACGGCTATTGCGATCTATCCGACAAGGGTTCTCCAGAACGTCTCCGCGCAGCGATCATTGAACGTGAATCGCATCCCGTCCGGGCGATGACGCGAGAAGAACGGCTTGAACACATCTGGAGCAGCACCCATGGTGATTATCGCGGCTACGCCGGTCAGCGATTTGCACCGTCCAAACGCGGGCAGCGCACCGTGCTGTTTTGTGGCGGCAAGCAGGCCATGACACTCAAACTGCTCAATGAACTCAGCGATGACGAAATCGCCGCCAAGCTGCCGGTGCAGCTGCGCTTCCTGCCGGAACTGATTGCCGCCTGATCTACCGCGGCGTCCTGCACAAGCTGGGCGTTTCCAAGCCGGGGCATCAAGTCCCATCCCCTCAAATCCCGTCCATCAAATCCTTCGAAGGCTCCGCCCCGAAGCGTGATGGCGTTCGCTTTTCAAAGGAGTTTAATCCATGTCGCTTGACCCGTTCACGCTCGATCTCTTCGGTAATACCGCGCTCTCCGGATTTGGCCTGTCGGCCTTTCCGGTTGATTGCGGCGGTGATGATCGCTTTGACGAAGACGATCACAACCCGACGCAGCACATGCCACCGAATGCACCGCATAAGCCGGTGTTGGTGCCTGCCGATGAGGCATGCAATTTCCGTCTCAATGGAAACCGCAGCCTCGCTAAATCCTGGAAGGATCGCGCCCGCGACAATCTCGCCGCCATCAAGCTGGCGGCGTTGATTGAAGGTGAGCAGCGATGCGCAACACCTGAAGAGCAGGCGAAACTCATCCGTTTCACCGGCTTTGGCGCGTCGGAACTCGCCAATGCCTGTTTTCGACGTCCGGGAGAGACGGACTTTCGCAAGGGCTGGCAAGAGATTGGCGCAGAACTTGAGGACGCCGTTGTCGCAGCCGACTACGCTTCGCTGGCCCGCTGCACCCAATATGCGCATTTCACCCCTGAATTCATTGTCCGGGCGATGTGGAAAGGGTTGTCTCAGCTCGGGTTTAGGGGAGGGCGGGTGTTGGAACCCGGCATTGGCACCGGTCTGTTCCCCGCGATGATGCCGCAGGTATTGCGCGAAGTCTCTAATTTCACCGGCATTGAGCTTGATCCGGTCACAGCCCGAATTGCCCGCCTCTTGCAGCCGCGTGCCAGCATCATCAATACCGACTTCGCCAAAGCCGATCTGCCGCAGCATTTTGATCTCGCCATCGGCAATCCGCCATTCTCCGACCGGATCGTCCGCAGCGATCCGGCGTTCCGCAAACTTGGGCTTCGACTGCATGACTATTTCATCGCCAAGGCCATCGACCGGCTGAAGCCCGGTGGCCTCGCTGCTTTCGTCACCAGCCATGGCACGATGGACAAGGTTGACGCTCGGGCGCGTCGGCATATCTTGGGAATGGCGGATTTGATCGGCGCAATCCGGCTGCCGGAAGGCAGTTTTCGCGCCGATGCCGGCACCGATGTTGGGGTGGACATATTGTTCTTCCGCAAGCGCCGCGCAGACGAGGCGCCGCGCAACAAGATTTCACTCGATACAGTTGAAGTCGCGCCCGCGACCGAGGACCGCGCCACTATTACGGTCAATCGCTACTTTTCCTATCATCCCGAAATGGTGCTTGGTACGCACGACCTGACAAGCGGGCGTTTTGGCGATGGCGACACCTATGCCTGCCGGCCGGAGGAGGGCGCCGTTCTCGAAGACGAACTTACCTTCGCGCTCACAAACCTGCCGGAGCGAATCT
>JANNRN010000289.1:0-3869 GCA_031401375.1 Phyllobacteriaceae bacterium
CCAGCAATTGACATCAATATAAAAACAGGAACATACCAAAAAAATAGCGCGGCAGATTGAATAATACTCCAGTCCCACACATTCACAGCTCCGTATACTCCGAGTGCGGAACCAAGAAGTGGAACATACGTTGACAACGCCGCTAATACAAATGAGCCAATATTGCCAAAATCGGTTGCAAATTTAACGCCGTCCCAGACAGCGAAAAACTGAAACAATCCTACCAGAAAATAGGCAATCCCAAAAAAAACTTGCATGATTTTTGCTCCGGAAACGATCAGAAAGGAATATTTTCTAAGCTCACCCTATGCAAGAACTTTGTTTTCATCACACCCCCGACGCCGGAATGCCGGTGCGCTCGACCTTGCGGGGGGCGACGACTTCTTTCCACTTCGACAGCGCCTTGTTGACCGCCATATGCGGCTCGCGCGCCACAAACTCGCCATGGCCCGGCTGCACGTCGACCTTGCCGTCATGGATCGACAGGTGCCCGCGCGTCAGCACGAACCTTGGCAGGCCGGTGAGTTCCATGCCCTCAAACACATTGTAATCGATCACCGACTGCTGGCTCTTGGCCGAAATGGTCTTCTTCTTCTTCGGGTCCCAGACAACAAGGTCGGCGTCGGCACCTTCAACAATGGCGCCCTTCTTCGGATACATGTTGAGGATCTTGGCAATGTTTGTGGAGGTCACCGCGACAAACTCGTTCATCGTCAGCCGCCCGGTATTGACGCCCTTGGTCCAGAGCACCGGCATGCGATCTTCAAGGCCGCCGGTGCCGTTGGGGATTTTGGTGAAATCGCCCACGCCAAAGCGCTTTTGGCTTGTGGTGAACGAGCAATGATCCGTGGCGACGACCTGCAGCGATCCTGCCTGCAGTCCCGCCCACAGCGAATCCTGATGCAGCTTGTTGCGGAAGGGCGGGCTCATGACACGCCGCGCCGCGTGGTCCCAGTCCTTGTTGGCATATTCGCTTTCATCGAGCGTCAGATGCTGGATCAGCGGTTCGCCATAGACGCGCATGCCCTTTTGCCGGGCGCGGCGGATCGCTTCATGGGCAGGCTCACACGAGGTATGCACCACATAGAGCGGCACGCCCGCCATGTCGGCGATCATGATGGCCCGGTTGGTGGCTTCGCCCTCCACTTCCGGCGGTCGCGAATAGGCGTGCGCCTCGGGGCCGTTATTGCCTTCGCTCAAGAGTTTTTGCTGAAGCTGCGCCACCACATCGCCGTTTTCGGCATGGACCAAAGGCAGCGCGCCAAGCTCGGCGCAGCGCTTGAACGATGAATACATTTCATCGTCATTGACCATCAGCGCGCCTTTGTAGGCCATGAAATGCTTGAACGAGGTGATGCCCTTGTCAACGACAGTTTTCATCTCGTTGAACACCTGCTCGCTCCACCAGGTGATCGCCATGTGGAAGGAATAGTCCGCACAGGCCTTCGAGGTTTTATTGTCCCACATTTGTAACGCTTCAAGCAGCGATTGGCCCGGAGCCGGCAGGCAGAAATCCACCACCATGGTCGTCCCGCCCGACAAAGCCGCGCGCGTGCCGGATTCGAAATCATCGGCGGAGTAAGTGCCCATGAACGGCATTTCCAGATGCGTATGCGGATCAATGCCGCCCGGCATGACATAGCAGCCGCTGGCGTCAAGCTCGTGATCGGCGTGCAGGTCCGGGCCGATGGCGATGATCTTGTCGTGCTTGATGAGGATGTCCGCCTTGAAGGTGCGGTCGGCGGTGACGATGGTGCCGTTTTTGATGACTTTGGACATTAGACAATACCTCGCAGTGTCGTGGTAGTTCTCGGCGAAAGCGGAGACTCCTCCTCTCCCCCTGGGGAGAGGGCAGGGTGAGGGGGCAGCGCTGGAGAATATCGAAGAGCTTCGCGCGCCCACGATATCCGGCCCTCAAGCACAGACAGGATCGTTTCCAGAACCGGCGTGCGCTCAAATCTCACTTCGTTGTTCCAAAAGCGCAGAACTGAATATCCGCGTTCGTTGAGCCACTCCGTGCGAAGGTCGTCGGGCAGGCTCTCGCCATGCTGGCCGCCATCAAGTTCGACCACGAGACGATGGTCACGACAAAGAAAATCGACAATGTAGGTGCCGAGCGGGATCTGGCGGGTGAATTTGTATCCATTGAGGCGGCGGCCCCTTAGGTCCCTCCAAAGGAAATACTCTTCTTCGGTTTCTTCCGCGCGCAGCTTGCGAGCAAAGGACGTCTTTCCGCCCTTGCGTTTGGTGGCGGCATTGTCGCGCTCTGCAGTTGCTGTCATTTTGTTCTGCACCGCTGCCCCCTCACCCTGCCCTCTCCCCGATGGGGAGAGGAGGAGCGGTCCAGACTTGCAAACCACGGTACTCACCCCATCACCCCCGCCGTCTCCACCGCCGCGTGGAACAGCACATCCGCTCCCGCCGCCGCCCATTCCGGCGAAATCTCCTCGGCCTCATTATGGCTGAGCCCGCCCACACACGGACACATGATCATCACGGTCGGGGCGACGCGGTTGATCCAGCAGGCGTCGTGGCCCGCTCCCGACACGATGTCCATGTGCGAATAACCGAGGCGCTCGGCGGCGGCGCGGACGATTTTCACCAACGTGGGATCAAAGGTCACGGGATCGAAATGGCCGACAGGCTCAATCGCGCAGCCGAGGCCGAGTTCTTTTGACACGGCATGGGCGGCGCGTTCGACTTCGCCGCGCATCATGTCGAGCTTGGCCAGTTCGGGTGAACGCACATCGACGGTGAAGACGACCTTGCCCGGAATGACATTGCGCGAGTTCGGGAACACTTTCACCTGCCCAACCGCGCCGACGGCGTTGGGCTGGTGGCTCATGGCGATTTGGTGCACGCGCTCGATGATGCGGGCCATGCCGAGGCCGGCGTTGACGCGCATGGCCATCGGCGTCGAGCCGGTATGCGCCTCCTTGCCGGTCAGCGTGATTTCCAGCCACCACAGGCCCTGCCCGTGGGTGACAATTCCAATGTCTTTCCCTTCCGCTTCCAGGATCGGCCCCTGCTCGATATGCAGTTCCAGCATCGCATGCATCCTGCGCGCGCCGACCTTTTCATCACCAACCCAGCCGATGCGCTGCAATTCGTCGCCGAAGAGTTTGCCGTCAAGATCGGTGCGGCCCTTGGCGTATTCTTCCGTGTGGATGCCCGCGAAAACGCCCGAGGCCAGCATGGCGGGGGCAAAGCGCGCGCCTTCCTCATTGGTCCAGTTGGTCACCACGATGGGATGCCTGGTCTTGATGCCGAGATCGTTCATTGTCCGCACAACTTCCAGCGCGCCGAGCACTCCCAGGACACCGTCATATTTGCCGCCGGTGGGCTGCGTGTCGAGATGCGAACCCATATAGACCGGCAGCGCGTTTGGATCCTCGCCCGCACGCGTGGCAAACATGTTGCCCATCGTATCGAGGCCCATCGACATCCCCGCCGCCTCGCACCAGCGCTTGAACAGGTGACGGCCTTCGCCGTCGGCATCGGTGAGCGTCTGGCGGTTGTTGCCGCCCGCCACCCCGGGGCCGATCTTGGCCATTTCCATGAGCGAGTCCCAGAGGCGGGCGCTGTTGATTTTCATGTTGCCGGTGAGTGCCATGGCTTGGTCTCCCTGCCGTCTTTCTCAGGCCGCCGCCTTCAGGCAATCGCCAATGCACTCCACAATCCGGTCGATCTCTTCCTTTGAGACAATCAGCGGCGGCGACAGCGCGATGATGTCGCCGGTGGTGCGGATCAGGACGCCGCGCTCATAGGCATCGAGGAATACCGAAAACGCCCGTTTGGCCGGCTCACCGGCAAGCGGCGCCAATTCAATCGCGCCGATGAGGCCGATATTGCGCACGTCGATCACATGC
>JANNRN010000290.1:0-2900 GCA_031401375.1 Phyllobacteriaceae bacterium
GCTTCCCGAGCTCGAGGCTCTGGTGCCGGGGTGAGAGGGCAAGTCCGGAGCACACGTCGAGACGCCCCCCTCTGTCCTGCCGGACATCTCCCCCGCGAGTGGGGAGATTGGCAACGCCGCCGCCTCGCCCTTGCTTGCAACGCTCCAAGAATGAGCGAAAGCGCCACCGCCTTCGATCTCCCCACTTGCGGGGGAGATGTCCGGCAGGACAGAGGGGGGCGTCTCGACGTGTGCTCCGGACTTGCCCTCTCACCCCGGCACCAGAGCCTCGAGCTCGGGAAGCAGCACAACGCTTTCCTGTTCGTTGGGGTCGGTGCGGGCAATTACCGCAGACGCGGGCTGGTCACTCGCGTTGATCGGCAGGTGCGGCATGCCGGCCGGAATGTAAAACATTTCGCCGGCTTTCAACACGGTGACGTTCTCAAGCCGGTGCCCCCAATAAGTCAGCGCCTCGCCCGAAATGCAGTAGATCGCCGTCTCATGGTTTGCGTGCATGTGCGCCTTGGCGCGGCCGCCCGGGGGAATGGTCAACAGATGCATGCAAATGCCTTTCGAGCCGACGGTCTCCGTGGCAATGCCGGCAAAATAGCTAAATCCCTGTTTGCCGTCATATGTTGTGGCGCCAGGACGAATGACATGGCAAGCCGGTTCGGGTGATGCAGGCATTTCAGCAATCCTCAAAAAAGTGGCGCCCGGTACAGGCAGCGCAGTCATCTGCTACTCTCAAGTTTGATTCTGGAGCTTTTATGTCGCGAAATAGCAGGACGGGTAAGCGGCAATGAAAGTTTCATCGAAATCCGTCATCTGCGCCCGCGGCCTCTCCCTCACCTTCACCACCAATGACGGCCCGGTGCATGCACTCTCCAACATCAATCTCGACATCAACGAGGGCGAGTTCGTCTCGCTGATCGGCCCGTCCGGCTGCGGCAAGACCACGCTTTTGCGTGTCATCGCTGATCTCGAACGGCCGACCGGGGGCACGATCTCCGTGAATGGCATGACGCCGTTTGAGGCGCGGCAGGCGCGGGCTTACGGCTATGTGTTTCAGCAGGCGGCGCTGTTTCCGTGGCGCACGATTGCCGACAATATTGCCCTGCCTCTGGAAGTGATGGGGCTTTCAAAGGCCGAGGCGCAGGCGCGCGTGGCGGAAAATCTCGCGCTGGTGAACCTTGCGGGCTTTGAGAAGAAATACCCGTGGCAGCTTTCCGGCGGCATGCAGCAGCGCGCCTCCATTGCCCGCGCACTCTCCCTGCAGCCGCAAATGCTGTTGATGGATGAACCGTTCGGTGCGCTGGATGAAATCGTGCGCGATCATTTGAACGTGCAATTGCTGCAGCTCTGGGCGAAGACCAAAAAGACCGTGGTGTTCGTCACGCATTCGCTGCCGGAGGCGGTATTTCTGTCAACCAGGATCGTTGTCATGTCGCCGCGGCCGGGCAAGATTCATGAGATCATCGACTGTGATCTCGGGGCGGAGCGGCCTCTGGAGATACGCGAGACGCCGGAGTTTTTGCGGATCGGGCAGCGGGTGCGCGACGGCTTGAGGGCGGGGCATAGTTATGAGGAGTGAACGCCTGAACTTCTACTCATTCTCCCTCACCTGGTTTGCTTCGCAAACCGTCCTCTCCCCGTGGGGGAGAGGGGAAAGAAGCAGCGCCGCCCCCCTTCGCCTCTCCCCAGCGGGGAGAGGACAGTTTGCGAAGCAAACAGGTGAGGGAGAGTCAATAAATTCAATGTCACTTCACAGTGGGCGGGCAAAATGAACACTTCCCGCATCCTCCCCGTCGGCACAATTGTCGCGATTCTGCTCGTCCTCTGGTACGTCTTTACCTTCATCATGAACGCCCCCTTCCAGCGTGATCAGGACCAGCGCGACGGCGTCACCTCCACCTTCTCCGAGCTTGTCGCCAAGACCATGCGTCAACCAAAACCCACCATGCCGGCGCCGCATCAAGTCGCGCTGAACCTTTACAAGAACATTTTCACGGTGAAACCGACATCGCAGCGCAGTCTGGTTTATCATGCCTGGGTCACGCTTTCCTCGACCCTTCTTGGCTTTCTGATGGGAACGGTGCTCGGCATCGTCATCGCCGTCGGCATTGTGCACATCCCGGCGCTGGCGCGCTCATTCCTGCCATGGATCATTGCCTCGCAAACCATTCCGATGCTGGCGGTGGCCCCGATGATCATTGTCATATTGGCGGCAATCGGCATTACCGGACTGTTGCCGAAGGCGCTGATCTCGACCTATCTCTCGTTCTTCCCGGTCGCGGTCGGCATGGTCAAGGGCCTGCGTTCACCCGACGTGATGCACCTCGATCTGATGCGCACCTACAATGCTGGCAAGTGGCAGACATTCTGGAAGCTGCGAGTGCCGGCGTCGGTGCCGTTCTTCTTTATATCGATCAAGGTCGCGGTGGCGGCAAGTCTCGTCGGCGCCATCGTTGGCGAGTTGCCGACCGGCGCAGTCGCGGGCATCGGCTCAAAACTCCTCGCCGGGTCCTATTATAGTCAAACCATTGACGTCTGGGCGGCGTTGATCGCTGGGTCGGTTGTGGCGGTCGTTCTTGTGATGCTGGTGGACATCGCTGGGCGGATGGTCGGCCGCAAAATGGGAGGTCGGCCGGCATGAGCGCGATCCGCGTCAACTGGCAGGCCCTGCTTGCGCTCCTTGCCGTTCTGGTGGCTTTCCCGACGCTGCCGCTGGTCGACACCGCGCCCATCTACATGACCATTGCCATTTTTATGCTCATCGGCATGGCGGCTGCGGCCTCGGTGGTGCATCCGGTCACGACCTTGTCTGGCGTGGTTCTCGGCGTGTGTTGTCATCTGGCGGTGTTTCTGCTGCTCAAACTGCTGCCGGGCGCTGAAGGCACGGCGCATCTCAGCTATTTCGCCAC
>JANNRN010000291.1:0-4869 GCA_031401375.1 Phyllobacteriaceae bacterium
CTATCAGGAGTTCCCCTTGGGGCCGGACCAAAGTCTCGTCCGCGGCGCGGTTTATCACTATCCGGTCGAAACCCGGCAGCAAAGGACCGCGCGCTATCTTGCCGGCCGTATTGACCGCGATACGACTGCGGAAGACGTTCAACTGACCATCTGGTCAAACGAGTCGATGAAGTCGAAGGCGTTTCAGGGCTTTTACCTCTCCGATCTGGAGCGGGGAGTAAGGGCTTATCATGACCATGTCCGCAAGGCGCTGCCTGTTTCAACCTTGGTTGACAGACCCCCCGAAGCCGAAATGGCGGGCATCAACGACACGCTGCGCAAGCAACAACTCAGCGCGCAACCCTGACTGTGCCGACCTCGTCAACGACGTGGTAGTGCTTTGGAAAGCTAATCACCAACTGGTGTTGCGCCACGCGCTTGGCGCCTTCCACGGCAATATTTTCACCGCCCATCATCAGGCGGTGCCATAGCCCTTCCAGCATGGCAAGGAGAGCTACGGCCGCATGTTCCGCGTGGTGGGGATAGCCGCCTTCGGCGATGAGTTCGCTGCACAGATCAACGAAGAGTTTTTGATACGCTTCGTCCCTTGCCCCGCAAAGCGCCTGATAGGTGGGTCGCGATTTGGCCTCACCCCAGAACGCGCACCATGCGGCCAGGTTGCGCTTGTTGCAGACCTTGCGATCAAAATCGCATGCCACGAGCGCGAAAAGCCGGTCAGCGGCCCGCTCGCCCGCCTTGTCGAGCGCAGCGCGCCAATGTGCCGAATAATGGTCGGAAAGAAACTGCAGCGTCGAAACAAGAAGCTTTTCCTTGCTCTCGAAATAGAAGTTCACGATGCCGCGAGACAAACCGGCGCCATCGGAAACGTCGGCCATGGTAGTCTCGGCAAATCCACGCTTGGCGAGCGAATCAATTGTTGCCTCGATCAATTGCTGGCGGCGCGTTTCCTTGTCGGCCTTGCGTCCGCGATTACCGGAATTGCGGGTTTGAGCATCCATTTCAACAACAGCCACAGCAATATCCTTGTTCGACACGGCCCTCGACTAGCGAGGTTTCCAGGCCATTAAATGGGTCGGCCTGTGTTCGCCCGTGTCTAATACCAGTTTCATCGCAGTCCAAGTGCGAATGTTCTTCTCCAGATAGGCCTCCCCGGCAACAGCGGCAATCTTCTTGCGCATGGAACCGCCGAGCCGCTCAATTTCGCGCTGCGCCTCCTCTCGGTACCACGCGTTGCGGTCTCTGGTCTCGACCTCGGCAAAGCCCGCCGCCTCCAGAGCCTGCCTGTAAAGGGCGGGTGATGCCATGTGAAAGCTCAAGCCTTCGGCGGCAACATACGCCTTCATCAAATCGGAGGGTTCGTCATCATGCCCGATCAGCCAATCACTTGCGGCAAAGAATGCGCCTGGTTTCAGAACCCGCCAGATATCCTTGAACAAGGACCTCTTCTCGGGAACATGAAGGATGGCATCCTTGGAAAAGACGAAGTCGAAGGAGTGATTGTCGAACGGTAAGCGGCCCGGATCATCCCTGACAAAAGTCAGCCTGTCACTCAAACCGTGCCGCGCCGCCATTGCCCGTGCCGCCTCCACCACCGGGCCCTCCACATCAAAACCCGTCACATGCGCCGCGCCGTGATGACGCACCAGATGCAGCGTCACGCCGCCCGCTCCACAGCCAATATCAAGCCCGGTCTTGCCTTGGATTGTCACTTTTTCAAGGACCCGGTCAACTTCGTCCGGCCCGCCGGGGGAAAGGAAGCCTTCGCCCCAAAGGGTTTCGAGAAATCGCATCGCGCTCAGGTCATATTCGGCATCGTGCTGGCTGACTTTCTCCATCCGGTCCTCCATGCTTTGGCCCGCACCTTAGCCGCATTCCATATTGCCGCAAGAATTTCTTGTTGAATGTTCATTCAAAATGACTACACTGAAACAACCAAATCACGATCGCGCTGTGGGAGCATGGAATGAAGACGTGGGACGCGATCATTGTCGGGGCGGGTCACAATGGCCTGGTCAATGCCTGCTACTTGCAAAGGGCGGGGCTTGACGTTCTGATCGTCGAGAAAAATGATTGGATCGGCGGCGCGGCAGTCAGCCGGGAACTCACGCCCGGATTCATCTATTCCAACTGCTCTTACGTGTGCAGCCTTTTTCGGCCCGAGATCATGCGTGATCTTGAGTTGCCAAAGCACGGACTTCAGATCATTGCCTATGAAGGAGCCGCGGTTTTCACGCGAGACGGCGACTATCTCGCCTCATATCGGGATCACCATGCGCACCGGCGGGAGTTTGCCCGTTTTTCCAAACGCGATGGCGAGGCCTATGAACGCTACTCTCGCGATGTCACCCGTCAATGCCGGTTCATCCAGCCGCTGCTGATGCGCCGCGCGCCCGACCCTTTGAGCGTCAAGCCTTCCGACATTTCAGAACTGCTTTACCTCGCCAAAAAGTTCACCGGCCTTGGCGCATCCGAAATGGCGCAAACGCTGCGGTTTTGGACAATGTCGATTTCCGACTTTCTTGACGAGTACTTTGAAACCGATGTGATCAAGGCATATCTCGCCATTTCGGGCATTATCGGCACGGCGCTCGGGCCGATGTCACCCGGCACGGCTTATGTGCTGCTGCACCATTACATGGGCGAAGTCGACGGTTCGGCAGGCGCGTGGGGCTATGCGCGCGGCGGCATGGGCGCGATCACCCAGGCGCTTGCCTCTTCGTTCCGCGCTGCCGGCGGCACCATTCAGACAGGAAGCGGGGTTCAGCAGATCCTGGTCGCCGGCGGCAAAGCAACCGGAGTTGTTCTGGAGAACGGCGATGAAATCCGGGGCAAGATCGTCGTCTCCAACGCCGACGTGAAACGCACATTCCTGAAACTCGTCGACGAGAAACAACTGCCCGAGCCCTTCTTGCGCAGCGTCCGCAATTTCAAGATTCGCGGCTCGTCGGGAAAGCTCAACATTGCGCTCGACAGCCTGCCCGAGTTTCCTGCATTGCCGAAGAATTCCCGATGCATTGGCGGCGACATGCATTTCACAGACTCGGTTGAGCGGATGGAGCGCGGTTATGACGACTGGAAAGCCGGAAAATGGTCCGCCGACCCGTTCATTGACATGATGATCCCCACTGTGATGGACCCGACAATGACGTCGCCGGGCAAGCATTTCATGAGCTGTTTCGTGCAGTATTGCCCGCCGAAGGTGGAAGGTCGCGATTGGACCGACGCTGATCGTGATGCCTTTGCGGAAACTGTTATTTCCCAGATTGCCGATTATTCCCCGGGCTTCCGCGACCGTATCGTCCATATGGAAGTTCGCACCCCACGCGAACTCGAAGCGGAAGTCGGATTGACGGAGGGCAACATTTTCCAGGGAGAGCTGACGTTTGATCAGCTGCTCTTCAACCGGCCTGTGCCCGGTTACGCGCAGTATAGAAGCCCGATACGCGGTCTTTATATCTGCGGCTCGTCCACCCATCCCGGCGGTGGCGTCATGGGTGCCCCGGGACGCAACGCCGCCCGCGAAATCCTGTCGAACCTCGCCCGGCCCGCCACCCACATGAGCGAGGCGCATGATGTCATTTGACGCGATTGTCATCGGCGCAGGGCACAACGGGTTGGTTGCGGCGGCAGTGCTGGCCAAGTCAGGCCGCAAGGTTGCGCTCCTGGAATCGCAGGCCATTGCGGGCGGTGCGGCAAAAACCGTGGAATTTCATCCCGGATTCAGGGTGTCGCACGTCGCCCATATCGTCAACCGTCTTCACAGCGATGTCATCCGCGAGCTTGACCTCAAGCGCCACGGGCTGACGCTTGGCGCGGGCGAATCGCCGACTGTCCTTCTGTCCGAAACCGCTGATCCGCTGGTGCTTCGTGGCGCCTACGGAGAAATGATCGATGGTCAGCTGGCTGAGGGCGAGTTGAAGGCGTGGCTGACCTTGCGCACGCAATTGTTCAAACATGCATCAGTGTTGAAGCGCATCTTTGACCGGGCTCCGCCGCCGCTTGCAAAACCTGGTCTGTCCGACGGTTGGCATCTCGCACGCACTGGACTTGCGCTTCGCCTGTTGGGCAAGGCTGAAATGCGCGAGTTCCTGCGGATGATCCTCATGTGCGTTGATGACGTCGCCAACGAACATCTTTCCGATGACCGGCTGAAGGGGCTGTTGGCGATTGATGCAACGTTGGGCATTCATCTTGGATCACGTTCGCCAACCTCGCTGCTGGGCCTCTGTTTCCGGCTTCTTGGCGAAGTGGATGGACAGGCGGGGGGACAGAACTTCCCCCTTGGCGGCATGGGCAGTGTAATCACGGCAATGGAAAGCTCCTGCCGGGCGGCAGGTGTTGACATCCAAACAGGCAAACGCGTCAACAAGGTCATCATTGAAAAAAGTCGTGCGGTTGGTGTTTTGCTTTCGGACGGAACGCTGCTGCACGCACCCATCATTATGTCGGGCATCAATCCGGCAACGACCATGCTTGACCTTGTCGGCCCGCAAAATCTCGACACCGGCTTTGTGCGGGCGGTCCGCAGCATCCGGATGAAAGGCGATGCCTCCAAGCTGCATCTGGCACTGAAGGGCATCCCGCATTTCAGGGGCCTGGAGGTCGCAGATGCAGGCGGCAGAATGATCATCGCGCCGTCTTCGCGCTATGTCGACAATAGCTTCAACCCCTCCAAATATGGCGAACTGCCCGTTGCGCCGGCGATGGAAATCACGCTGCCTTCCATTGCCGATCCGGCCATGGCTCCAGATGGGCGCTGCACGCTTTCTGCGATTATTCAGCATACGCCATACGATTTGAAACAAGGTTGGGACAGCGGCCGCGCCATGCTTCTCGAGACTTCGCTTGACCTGCTTGAACGCCATGCGC
>JANNRN010000292.1:0-2439 GCA_031401375.1 Phyllobacteriaceae bacterium
CGACACAAACAGGGTGAGCATGACTGACAGAAGGGTCATCACACCGGCAAAGGCGAGAACAGAACGATCAAGTGACATGGGTAACTCCTAAGGTAAGTTATATTCACATATATATATTACTATTTTTATATTTGATAAGTACTGAGATCAAAATAATGCAAACGGCGGCATAGGCATGAACCGCTGTTCCAAAGCGCATCAAGACTGACAGGCTCAGTGTCCGTCCCATAATTCAATCTCGCGGCCATCTGATGCGGTTTTCTTCCGCTTCCGGTGCTCACAAAACCACACCATCTGACTCTCGACATTGAATTCTTGAACAGACACTCAGGAATCGACCTTGATGTCTTTGAGCTTGGCGATACCCAACATTTTCAGCGCCAGCTTTTCATAGAACGGTTCTGACACCCCCGACTTGATCTTGCGCAGGAAATATTTTTCGAAACCGATTTTTGCCACGTGGACCCAGCGGCCGGATGAGGCCCAATTCACGTTGCGTGGCGGGATTTGCGGCTGGGCCACAAAGGCGACACCGGAATCACCGAAATCGGCGAGGCAGACGGCATTCCAAGAGCCTTGCGCGTCCGGCTTCTTGCCGCTGACGAGATTGCCAATGTTGCGTGCGGTGGCGGCGACCATTGATTCGATCATGAAGCCTGTCTTCGGGACGCCGCATGGAACGGCGGTTTTGCCCATCGGCGGGATGGCGACGCAGACCCCGACCGCGAAGATTTCCGGAAATTTTGGATTGCTCTGATGCTTGTCGACCAGAATGAAACCGCGTGGGTTGGTGAGACCCTCAATGTTGCGTACGGCTTCAACGCCGCGGAACGCTGGAAGCATCATGGTGAACACCTGCGGTATTTCGTGTGCTTTCTTGACGGTGCCGTCATCGTTGATTTCCGAGACATGCAGCATGCCCGGTTCGACCTTGTCGACCTTGGCGTTGCAGAGCCATTTGATGTGATGCTGGCGCATTTCGCTTTCGAGCAGGCCGTTGGTATCACCGACGCCGTCAAGACCGAGATGGCCAATATAGGGTTCGGAGGTGACAAAAGTCATCGGCACGCGGTCGCGCACCTTGGCGTCGCGCAGGGCCTTGTCGAGAATGAAAGCGAACTCATAAGCCGGACCAAAGCAGGACGCGCCCTGCACGGCACCGATCACCACTGGGCCTGGATTGGCGACGAGCTTGTCGAAGGCCTCCTTGGTCAGGAGCGCATGATCGACATGACAGACTGACAGCGTATGGGCATCGGGTCCAAAGCCTTCAATTTCGTCGAAGGCGAGATCCGGGCCAGTCGAAATGACGAGGTAGTCGTAGAAAACCGACGAACCATCGTTCATCTCTATACGCTTTTCTTCAGCGTGCAGGCGCTTTGCGCCTTGCGGCAGCAGCGCGATATCGCGCTTCTTCATCACAGGAACCAGATCAACTTCGATAGCCTCTTTGGTGCGCCATCCGACGGCAACCCACGGGTTGGACGGAACGAAGGAATATTTGCTGCCGTTGGAAATGACCGAGACCTGATGGTCCTTGCCGACCGCATCTTTCACTTCATAGACCATTGTGGTGCCGCCGAGTCCCGCACCCAAGACCACAATATGAGCCATTTTCAGTCTCCTATTTAACATTGCTGCACATATGCGCCGTCACAAGCTTGACAAGTGAGACGTCATTCAAGAAACTATATACACTTATTCATATCATGATGTATATATATGTTTGGAAAAAATGATTTCGCCGATCTAAAAAAAGCGGCGCATGAAGCAAGCGAGTTGCTCGGTGCAATCGCCAGCGAGCGGCGAATGATCATACTTTGCCACCTGTTGGGTAGAGAACGAAGTGTCAACGATCTGTGCGAGGACGTTGGCTTGAACCAAGCTTCAGTTTCGCAGCAATTGGCCAAGCTCAGAGCACTGCGCTTGGTCGATACGCGACGAGATGGAAAACAGGTCTACTATCGTCTGTCTTCTCAAGAGGTCGAGCGAATACTCGTTACACTATATGGCATCTATTGCGATCCAGAAACGAAGGTTAAGGGGAGTGACCTGAAACCCTGAACTTCCTCCACTTTTTGGTAGAGCCCGTCGATAAGGAGACGGACGAATGAAGCGTTCACGGTTTACGGAAGAACAGATTATTGCGATCCTGAAGAACATGGTCTGTGTTGGCCCCGCCCGCGCCACATTGACGAAGGTCAATGCCGGATGGCCGCATGCCGGATAGGTTGGCCGTTCAAGTGTCTTTCGGATGCAAAGATCATGCAGCACACGGGTATTGCGGCCTTTTCTCATGGGGCCGAGCAAGCTCAGCAATGGGTCAACGAACTTGCCAGGGATCTGAAGTGGACCGATGAACGGCGGGCGTTTCGCGTGCTGCGGTCTGTGTTGCATGCCCTGCGCGACTGGATCGCCATTGAGGAAGCCGCAGATCTT
>JANNRN010000293.1:0-17228 GCA_031401375.1 Phyllobacteriaceae bacterium
TCCGTTCGACGTCAATTTCTCCATCATCAGGCTCGCTCGACTGCATCAGACAGACAAGCACGGCCCAGGCGAACAACATTGCGGCAAGGAGACTGACCATGCCCATGCCCGAGCCGATCATCGGCATGGCCCGCATGGGACCATGCGCCTCGAAAAGCGAGAAGGCTGGGCGGACCGGTCCGGTAAGGCCAAATTCGAGCGAACCCGCCAATGCGCCAAGCGCATGCAGGAGAAAAAACATCATCCAGTGAATGAGGATGGCAAGGGAAAGGACACGTTTCATCGGGCCGCCGCGCTTGTGTATGGTTACTGTGTCGTTAACCACCGGCCGGGGCAATCTAAACCATTTGTTAAGGTTAACAAATTGCTTCAGCATCACAGACTCCGGTGGAAAACCCGCCGCGCCGAACCTGCAGACCTGTCGCGCTCCCGCGCATTGCTTGCAGTGGCCTGTCAACACGCCTATAGCCCTGACTTGCCATGACAGACAGCGAGACGTTTCCCCTGTTTCCCCACCGCCATCTGCTTGGCATCAAGGGCCTGTCGCCCATTGACATCGAACTGCTGCTGGATCGCTCGGAAGCAGCTGTCCCCTTGTCGCGGCAATCAGACAAGAAGCGGCCGACGTTGCGCGGCCGCACCCAGATCAACTTGTTTTTTGAGGCGTCAACGCGGACCCAATCCTCATTCGAACTGGCCGGCAAGCGTCTCGGCGCCGACGTCATGAACATGTCGGTGGGCAACTCCTCGCTCAAGAAGGGCGAAACCCTCATCGATACGGCGATGACATTAAACGCCATGCACCCTGACATTCTGATCATCCGCCACGGTTCCGCCGGCGCCGCCGCGCTTCTTGCGCAAAAGGTCACCTGTTCCGTCGTCAATGCCGGCGACGGCGCGCATGAGCATCCAACCCAGGCCCTGCTTGACGCGCTGACCATCCGGCGAAAGAAGGGCCGCATCCAGGGATTGACCGTGGCGATTTGCGGCGATGTGCTGCACTCACGTGTCGCGCGCTCCAACATCATTCTTCTTAACGCACTCGGCGCCCGGGTCAGAGTTGTCGCGCCGTCAACGCTGCTTCCCGCCGGCGTGGAACAGATGAGCGTGGAGGTTCACCGCACCATGGAGGACGGGCTGCAAGGCGCCGACGTCATCATCATGCTGCGGCTTCAACGCGAACGGATGGCCGGCGCCTATGTGCCCTCCGTGCGTGAGTATTTTCATTTTTTCGGTCTTGATCGTGACAAGCTCAATCTTGCCAACGAAGGGGCGCTTGTCATGCATCCCGGTCCGATGAACCGCGGTGTCGAGATTGCGTCGGAAGTGGCGGACGGGACACAAAGTGTCATTCAGGAACAGGTCGAGATGGGTGTCGCCGTCCGCATGGCAGTCATGGAAGCGCTGCTTGACCCGCGCCGTGCGCCGCTGGATGGCGGATCATGAGCATCATGCTTTTTCAAAGTGCCCGGATTATCGACCCGTCACGCGGCATGGACGAACTTGGCTCGGTTCTGGTGAAGGACGGGTTGATCGCTGCCGCCGGCGCCTCGGCTCTCAACCAGGGCGCGCCCGATGGCGCAAAAATCATCGATTGTCAGGGAAAGCTGATCATCCCGGGGCTCGTTGACGCGCGCGTGTTCATCGGCGAACCCGGCAACGAATACCGCGAAACCATTGAATCTGCCGGCATTGCCGCGGCGGCGGGTGGTGTGACCTCACTGATCATGATGCCGGATACCGATCCGGTCATCGACACAGTGGCATTAGTCGAATTTGTCCGGCGCACCGCGCGCGAAACGTCAGCGGTTCGGGTCTATCCAGCTGCTGCCGTCACCAAGGGGCTCAACGGCGAGGAGATGACGGAATTCGGCCTGTTGCGGCAGGCCGGCGCCGTGGCTTTCACCGACGGGCGCAACACGATCGCCAATGCACAAGTCATGCGCCGCGCCATGACCTACGCCCGCGATTTTGAGTCACTGATCTTCTGCGAAACCCAAGATCCGCATCTGGGCGCGGCGGGTGTCATGAATGAAGGGCTTTTTGCCAGTTGGCTTGGCCTGCCGGGCACACCGCGCGAAGCCGAGATCATTCCGCTCGAGCGGGATCTGCGCCTCGCCTCACTGACCGGATGCGCCTACCACGCGGCGAAGATTTCCAGCGGTCTTGCCGCCGATTGCATTGCCCGGGCAAAAAACGAGGGGACGGCGGTAAGTGCAGGAGTGGCCATCCACAACCTTTCCCTCAACGAAATTGATGTCGGCGAGTACCGGACCTACTTCCGGCTGTCACCGCCCTTGCGCTCAGAAGATGACCGCGAAGCGGTGATCGACGCCTTGCGCGAAGGTGTGATCGACATCATCGTCTCCTCACACGACCCGCAGGATGTTGACACCAAACGCCTGCCGTTCGCAGACGCGGCAATTGGCGCGATTGGCTTGGAAACGCTGCTGGGCGCCTCCTTGCGGCTTTTCCACAATGGCGAGGTTCCCCTGATCCGGCTGATCGAGGCCCTGTCGACATCACCAGCCAAATTGTTCGGACTGCCGGGCGGTTCACTCAAACCGGGCAAGCAGGCGGACCTTGTCGTATTGGACCTTGACGCGCCGTGGGTGGTGCGGGAACAGGATATTCGGTCCCGCTCGAAGAATTCCTGCTTCGAGGGCGCCAAGTTCCAGGGAAGTGTCTTGCAAACCATGGTGGCGGGACGCACTGTGTTCTCTCGTTCTGCTTAGGGTTGAGGGTCGCATGGCTGAAACAATGGGGATCGACCTTTCCACCACGGGCATTCTCGCCGCATTGGCGTTCGGATATCTGCTCGGCTCCGTTCCGTTCGGATTGCTGCTGACGCGCATGGCGGGGCTGGGTGACGTGCGGGCGATCGGCTCCGGCAATATCGGTGCAACAAATGTCCTTCGAACGGGACACAAAGGTCTTGCCGCCGCCACTCTCATTCTCGATATGCTGAAAGGAACCCTCGCCGTCTGGCTGGCTGCCAGGTTCGGCGCTTCGGCAGCAATCCTTGCGGGCCTGGGCGCGTTTCTGGGTCACCTCTATCCGGTCTGGCTGACGTTCAAGGGCGGAAAAGGCGTAGCGACCTATCTGGGCGTGCTCTTGGGACTATCCTGGAAACTGGCGCTTTTGTTCGCGGCAATCTGGATCGCCATGGCGTTTCTGTTCCGCTATTCGTCCCTTTCGGCGCTGACGGCCGCAACGGTGACCTTGCTTGCAATCCTGTTGCAGTTCTCCGGCCTCACAATCTTTGTATTCGCCGCAATGACTTTGATTCTCATCTACAAGCACAAAGCCAACATTGATCGCTTGCGTAACGGCACTGAATCGCGAATCGGCGCAAAAGGGTGAACGATCAATTCCCGCTGGCCCTTGGAATACATCAGGAATCGCGCGGGGTCGCGCTGTCGGACCGTCAAAGGCTGAACTGGCTCCGATTGATTCGCAGCGAAAATGTCGGGCCGGTGACCTTTCGTGAATTGATCAATGTCTTTGGTTCCGCCGAAGCCGCGATCGAGGCTCTGCCCGGCCTTTCGCAGCGCGGCGGCGCAAGGCGGCCGGTCCGCGTTCCCTCGATCAGCGAGGCCGAAAAAGAGATCGAAGCGACATCGCGATTGGGTGGAAGGATTGTCGGCATCGGCGAACCTGATTTTCCGCCGCTCCTGCGCAACAGTGACAATCCGCCACCCATGGTGACGATCAAGGGCAGCGCGGCGGTGCTTGCCCTTCCGGCCATCGCAATGGTTGGCGCACGAAATGCCTCGCTTGCCGGCGTGAAATTCACCCGCAAACTTGCAAGTGACCTTGCCATGGAAGGTTTTGCTATCGTTTCCGGCATGGCGCGCGGCATTGATACCGCGGCGCACCAGGCGTCTGTGGCAACGGGCACAATTGCTGTGCTTGCCGGGGGTCTCGATCACCCATACCCGCCGGAAAACAACGCGTTGTTTCACGCAATTCCAGAGCGCGGCGGCGCGGTGGTTTGCGAAATGCCGATCGGCTGGGAGCCCCGCGCTCGCGACTTTCCGCGGCGCAACCGCATCATTGCGGCACTTGGATTTGGTTTGGTTGTGGTTGAAGCCGCAAAAAGATCGGGATCACTGATCAGCGCCCGGTTCGCCGGCGAGTTGGGAAGGCTTGTCTTTGCCGTGCCTGGATCTCCGCTTGACCCGCGATCAGAAGGTACAAACGGGCTCATCCGCAATGGGGCGACGCTGATCACCTGCGCCGCGGATGTGCTTGAGGCGATCACGCCGCTGATCGGCAGACCTTATCAACCTGATCAGGCAGAGGAACCGGATTCCGATGGAGTAATTGCTGCGCCAAGTGATCGCGAAAGAAGCATGTTGCTGGAGGCGCTCGGCCCGGCGCCGGTCTCCATTGATGAACTTGTCGCCCACACGAATCTTAGCGTTTCAACCGTGTGGTTGCTATTGCTGGAGCTTGACCTTGCGGGCCGACTGGAGCGCCAATCCGGTGGCCGGGTCTCGCTTTTGTTCGTGAATTCTTGACGGCTGGTTGCCTCGCAGGATGTCGCTTGCCTCAACATAAGCCATTTCAATCAAATAGCTCAGCATGCCGCACCGCTCCGCGTCAGACATTTGCCGCAACTGACCCAGCAGTGACTGGATGAACTTCAAGGATTCGTTTCGACGCTCCGGTGCATCTGTCATTTCTTTCCCATCTCCCCAATAAAATGTCGAATCCCGATGTCCCTGACGGATATGATTCAACCTTTCCTGGCCGTGTATCCAGAATGGCTATGCATACCATTGATTGAATCAATCAACAAGTCAGCTTTAGGTTGTATTTGGCGTTGGAACCGCCGCAAAACCGGCTTGGCACTTGACCCGGGTCCAATCCCTGTCCATGTGACGGTCGCATTCCACCGATTTGAATCCAAACCAGAGCCTCGGCTCCCGCATTTATCGGAAAATAGATGGACGTCGTCATCGTCGAATCGCCTGCCAAGGCGAAAACCATCAACAAATATCTGGGCAGCGGCTACAAGGTCTTTGCCTCGTTCGGCCATGTTCGCGATTTGCCCGCCAAGGATGGCTCCGTTCTTCCCGATAACGACTTCTCGATGTCCTGGGAGGTTGACGGGGCATCGGCCAAGCGGCTCTCTGATATCGCCAAATCCGTGAAAGACGCCGACCGGCTGATCCTTGCAACTGATCCCGACCGCGAGGGCGAGGCCATTTCATGGCATGTGCTCGAAGTGCTTCGGCAAAAGAAGGTGCTCGGGCAAAAGCCGGTCAGCCGCGTTGTTTTTAATGCCATTACCAAAAAGGCTGTCACCGACGCGATGGCCAATCCGCGCGAAATCGATGCGCCGCTGGTTGACGCTTATCTGGCGCGCCGGGCTCTCGACTATCTCGTTGGTTTCACCCTTTCGCCCGTTCTATGGCGTAAATTGCCTGGGGCCCGCTCGGCTGGACGGGTCCAGTCCGTGACGCTCCGGCTGGTCTGCGACCGCGAGGCGGAGATCGAACGCTTCGTCCGCGAGGAATACTGGCAGCTTGCGGCCTTGTTGAAAACGCCCCGCGATGACGGGTTTGAAGCGCGGCTCATTTCTTACGCCGGCAAGAAACTCGGCAAGCTCGACATCAAAAACGCTGGGCAGGCCGGTGAGATCAAGGCGATGCTGGATGGCGCGGCCTTCCGCGTTGCAAGCATTGAGGCCAAACCTGTAAGGCGCAGCCCCGGCCCGCCGTTTACCACATCAACGCTGCAGCAAGCCGCCTCCGCAAAGCTCGGTTACTCGGCCACGCGCACCATGCAGATCGCGCAACGCCTCTATGAGGGTATGGATATCGGCGGCGAAACCGCCGGCCTCATCACCTATATGCGCACCGATGGCGTGCAGATCGCGCCAGAGGCAATCGAGAGCGCCCGGCAGATGATCGCCTCGGAGTTCGGTGCGCGTTACGTGCCCGACAAACCGCGCTACTATTCGGCCAAGGCGAAGAATGCGCAGGAAGCGCACGAGGCGATCCGGCCGACTGATTTTTCCCGTCATCCCAAAGACATGCGGCGGTTTCTTGATGAAGATCAGGCCCGCCTTTATGATATGATCTGGAAACGCGCAGTGGCCAGCCAGATGCAGTCCGCGGACATTGAGCGCACCACCGCTGAAATTGAAGCGCAGAGTGGTGAACTGGTTGCAGGATTGCGCGCCGTCGGCTCCGTCACCCGTTTCGATGGGTTCCTGGCGGCCTACACGGAGCACCGGGAAGAAGAAGACGAAGACGAGGAAAACCGCCGCCTGCCGGAATTGCGCGCCGCTGAAAGCCTGGCAAAGGAGAATGTCACTGCCACGCAGCATTCGACCGAGCCGCCGCCGCGTTATTCGGAAGCATCCTTGATCAAGAAAATGGAAGAGCTCGGCATCGGCCGTCCTTCCACCTATGCGGCGACGCTCAAGACGCTGGTTGACCGTGAATATGTGAAAGTCGACAAGCGCAAGCTGATCCCGGAGGCCAAAGGGCGGCTCGTGATCACTTTCCTCGAAAGTTTCTTCAAGAAATATGTCGAATATGACTTCACTGCCGACCTTGAGGAAAAGCTCGACGAGATCTCGGACGGCAAACTCAAATACAAAGACGTATTGCGGGAATTCTGGACGGATTTTTTCGCGAGTATCAACGATATCAGAGACTTGCGCGTCACAGAAGTGCTGGATGCGCTGAACGTCGAATTGGCGCCGCTTGCCTTCCCGGCGCGCGCTGATGGTGGCGATCCGCGCATTTGCCAAAAATGCGGGACGGGCACGCTCAGCCTTAAACTTGGCAAGTTTGGCGCGTTTGTCGGCTGTTCGAATTATCCGGAATGTTCTTATACCCGCCAGTTGGCCAATGGCGAGGAGAACGGCAATGCAGCGTCTGATGAACCAAAAGTGCTGGGCAATGACCCGTTCACCGCCGAGGAAATCACGATCCGCACCGGAAGGTTCGGCCCTTATGTCCAGCGCGGCGACGGCAAGGAGGCCAAGCGCGCCTCTTTGCCAAAGGGTTGGTCGGTGGAAGATACCGGGCACGAAAAGGCGCTCGCGCTGCTTTCACTGCCGCGTGACATCGGCGCGCATCCTGAAACCGGCAAGATGATTTCGGCGGGGATCGGCCGCTACGGTCCCTATGTCAGTCATGATGGCGTCTACGCCAATGTTGAAACAGCGGAAGACGTTTTTTCAATCGGTATCAACCGGTCAGTTTCAGTGATTGCGGAAAAAGCCGCCAAAGGTCCGGGCCGCGGTCGCAACGGCACGCCTGCGGCGCTAAAGTCGCTGGGCAATCACCCCGCCGACGGGCAACCCATCACGGTTCGCGACGGCAAATACGGGCCTTACGTCAACCACGGCAAGACCAACGCGACCCTGCCGAAGGGAAAGGACCCGCAAAGCGTGACGCTGGAAGAGGCCGTTGAGTTCATCACTGCCAAAGCCGGCAAGCCGGGTGTAAAAAAAGCCGGGGCGAAAAAGCCGGCCGCCAGGAAGGCGCCAGCCCGCAAACCAGCGGCCAAGAAGGCATAGATCAAATGGCGCGGCGGATTGCTGGTGCGGCAGGACATGGCGGGCCAATACGGCGTATTCGCCACGGCGAAATGCCGGATCGCCAGAGCCTCCTTGATTTCATGAAGGAAAACCCGGACCTTTCGTCCAAGCGCGACATCATCCGCGCCTTCGGCGTGAAGGGTGACGACCGGATCATCCTGAAGGCGCTGTTGCGAGAAATGGCATCCGACGGTGTGCTGGAGAAAAAAGGCAAACGCCTTGCGGCGTCCGGCACGCTGCCTTCCCTTGCCGCGCTCGACATATTTTCCCGGGACAAGGACGGCGATCTCCTCGGCAAGCCTGTCGAATGGAACGAGGAGTTCGGAACGCCGCCGACGGTGCTCATTCGCTCAAGCCGCAGTGACAAGGGGCCGGCTCCCGGCGTTGGCGACCGCATATTGGCGCGCATTTTTGCAAACAAAGCGGAAGGTCCGCCCTATACGGCGCGCCTCGTCAAGAAACTCGACAAGCGCGCCGGTGCGGTGCTCGGCATTTTCCGCGAATTGCCCGACGGCTCGCTTCGGCTGGATCCGGTTGAAAAACGGCAACCGGAAATGGTCATTGATGCGCAGGACCGCGGTTCGGCAAAAGAGGGTGATCTGGTCGAAGCCGAAGTCATCAAGTCGCCAGCTTATGGCCTGCCCAAGGCCAAAATCCTGTCGGTCGCAGGCTCGCTGAAAAGCGAGAAGGCCGTGTCGATGATCGCGCTGCACATGCACGACATTCCGCATATCTTCCCCCCGCGCGTGATCGAAGAGGCGGAAGCTGCGCGCCCGGCGGCGATGGAGAACCGCGAGGATTGGCGCGAACTGCCGCTCATCACCATCGATCCGGCTGATGCGAAGGATCATGACGACGCCGTGCACGGCGCGGACGACCCGGACCCGGCAAATCCCGGCGGTCAGGTCGTGACAGTTGCGATCGCCGATGTCGCGGCCTATGTGCGGCCGGGCTCCGCGCTCGACCGGGAAGCGTTGAAACGCGGCAATTCGGTGTATTTCCCCGACCGCGTTGTCCCCATGCTTCCTGAGCGCATTTCCAACGATCTGTGTTCATTGAGAGAGGGTGAGGACCGCCCTGCCCTTGCCGTGCGCATGGTGTTTTCAGCGGCGGGCAAGAAGCTTCGCCATGATTATCACCGCATCATTATGCGCTCGCATGCCAAACTGGCTTACCCGCAAGCCCAGGCGGCAATTGACGGCGCCCCGGATGACAAGACAGCACCCTTGCTTGAACACGTCTTGAAACCGCTGTGGAAAGCGTATGCGGCGGTCAAGCGCGGTCGTGACGCACGGGAACCGCTCGAGCTCGACCTTCCCGAACGCAAGATCCTCCTGAAAGCCGATGGCACTGTCGACCGTGTCATCATTCCTGATCGCCTTGATGCGCACAAGCTCATCGAGGAATTCATGATCCAGGCCAACGTCGCCGCCGCCGAGACGCTCGAGCAGCGCCAGCAAGCCCTGGTTTACCGCGTGCATGATGTGCCCTCGCTCGCCAAGCAGGAATCGCTGCGCGACTTTTTGAAAACACTGGAAATCTCGCTGGCGCGCGGTGCAGCCATGAAGCCTGGTGATTTCAACGGCATACTGGCGCGCGTTGAAGGCACCGCCAACGAGGAACTGGTGAACGAAGTCGTTCTGCGCTCGCAATCGCAGGCGCTCTACGACCCGGTCAACATCGGCCATTTCGGCCTTCATCTGCGCCGATATGCGCATTTCACCTCGCCAATCCGCCGCTACGCCGATCTGATCGTGCATCGCGCGCTGGTCCGTGCGCTGAGCTTCGGCGCCGACGGTCTGACCAATGAAGAAGTCACCCAGCTTCCCGAGACCGCCGCCTATATTTCAACTTGCGAGCGCCGCGCCATGGCGGCGGAGCGCGACACCGTCGACCGCCTGATCGCGCAGCATTTGCACGAGAAAATCGGCGAGGTATTTCCGGGCCGCATTACCGGCGTCACTAAATCGGGCCTCTTTGTCAAACTGCCAGCTTATGGCGCCGACGGTTTTGTTCCGATATCCACGCTTGGCAATGACTATTACCACTTCGACGAAACCGGACATTTGCTGGTTGGTGAGCGCAGCGGGCTGGGTTATCGTCTGGGCGACAGCGTTGACATCAAGCTGGTGGAGGTCGTCGTTTTCGCAGGCGCGATGCGCTACGAAATGGTAACTGAACCAAGGAAGTTGCCGAGCATGTCACGATCCTTTCACAAGGCAAAGCGAATGATCAGTCGCGCCGGATCAAGACCATCCGGTGGAAAACGCAGATTTGGAAAGTGAAATGACCAGTCCCGTGCTTGAATTTCAGTCGTCTCCCAACTCGGGCCGCCCGCTCGCACACTCGATCTGGCGCGGACTGCAAGGAAAATGCCCCAACTGCGGCAACGGACGCCTGTTTCGCAAATTCATCAAGCCGGTTGATCACTGCAATGACTGCGGCGAGGATTACCGACCGCAGCGCGCAGACGACTTGCCCGCCTATCTGGTGGTGGTGATCGTCGGCCATGTCGTGGTCGGCGGATTCCTGGCGATGGAGATGACGTCCGACATCCCAAGCTGGCTGCAGCTCGCGATCTGGACGCCAATCACCGTGATCAGCGCTGTCGCGCTGCTGCAGCCGGTCAAGGGCGGCGTGATCGCCCTGCAATGGGCATTGCGCATGCATGGATTCGGCGGCCATGATGACAGCCCGGCGGATCATCTTCCGGCAGAAATCATTGGCAAATGAATGCCGCAGCAAAACTCTCCATTGGACCGACTTCCTGCCGCCGGCCTCAGGCCGGTCCGGCCAAGACGCTCCGCATCGCTGATCCTGATTGACCGCACCAGCTCCGCGCCGCGCTTTCTGCTGGGCCGCAGGCACGCAGACCTCAAGTTCATGCCGGGCAAGTTTGTGTTTCCAGGCGGGCGGACCGAGCCGGGTGATCGTCGGATCATCGCCGCCGGATCATTGAGCGAAGCGGACCGGCAACGGTTGCGCATGGCGCTTGGAACGGGTGCATCGGCGGCAACGCTGCAGGCAATTGCGGTCGCGGCCATTCGCGAAGCGTTCGAGGAAACCGGAATGATGATCGGCCGCCAAACGCCCGTGAGCGAGAAGCCGCGCCGAAGCAGTGCGATCATTGGAACCGGGTTGGCGCCTGACCTTTCAGCGCTCCGCTTGGTAGCGCGTGCAATAACCCCCCCGGTCTATCCCCATCGCTATGACACGCATTTCTTCGCGGCGTTTCGCGACCGCTCTGTTGGCAAGGGAGTATCCACGCATGATGAATCAGCCGAGCTGCTTGCTGTTGCTTGGTTCACTTACGATGAAGCGTGCGAACTGGACCTTCCCATCATAACGCGGACCATTCTAAAGGACGTGAATGAAAGGCTTTCGTCTGATCCTGATCTGGAGGCGGACGCACCGGTGCCGTTCTACTTGTCGCATCGCGGGCATGCGGTCAGAAGGACCTGTTGAATTCCATGCCAGCGCCTTCGCCCGCCACAACGATTAGTGCTGAATTGGACGTGCGCTCCATCGCCGCCGCCATTGGGTCGATCAGCGTGGTCGGCATTGCAATAGGTCTCGGGATTCCGCTGCTCAGCATTGTCATGGAGAATCGCGGTTATTCCGCCAGCTTGATCGGAATGAATACGGCTGTCGCAGGATTGGCCTCACTCGCGGCTGCCCCTTTCGCCACCCCAATGGCAGCGCGATTTGGCGTGGCGCAAACCATATTGGCAATGATCGTCCTCGGTGCCCTGTCGTTCATCGGCTTCTACTATGTTGACGGCTTTTGGGGGTGGGCGCTGTTGCGCACGAGCTTGCACTTTGCTCTCACCGTCCTGTTCATCCTTTCGGAATTCTGGATCACCACGTCGTCCCCGCCGAACAAACGTGGTTTGATGCTCGGCATCTATGCAACAGTGCTGTCCATCGGTTTCGCGCTCGGTCCGTGGATATTCTCGGTGCTGGGCAGCCAGGGTCCGGAGCCTTTCATCGCAGGCTTCGTTATCATTCTTTGCGCCATGGGGCCCGTTCTGATGGCGCTCAAGCAAAGTCCGAACATCGCTGGTGAGCAGCACAAGAGCTTTGTGCCCTTCCTTTTTGCCGTTCCCACCGCGACAGCGGCGGTTCTGGTGTTCGGCGCTGTTGAGACCGGCGGCTTCGCGCTTCTGCCAATCTACGGCACCAGACTTGGTTACTCAGAAAGCGAAGCGGCAATCCTCCTTTCCATCATCGGCATTGGCAACGTGCTGATGCAGATACCAATCGGCCTGCTAAGTGACAGGATGCGTGACAGGCGGCTTCTGCTTTTGATCCTTGCCTGTGTTGGTTTGACTGGCGTTCTTTCAATGACCTTGGTGGCGGCCAATTGGCATCTGCTCGCGACAGTGCTTTTCATCTGGGGCGGCGCCGTTGCGGGGCTTTACACGGTTGGACTTGCCCATCTTGGTTCGCGCCTTTCCGGGCGCGACCTCGCCTCCGCCAACGCCGCCTTCGTTTTTTGCTACGCCATCGGCATGCTGCTCGGGCCGCAAATCATCGGATTGAGCATGGATCTGGTCGGTACAGACGGATTCTCTTTCTCGCTCGCCCTGTTTTTTGGTCTTTATGCCATTCTGGCGCTCTCGCGCATGCTCTTTGTGAGGCCGCGGGCTTGACTTTCAGGAACCGATACGTAGTGTCCGGCCAAATTTCGGCAGGCCCGTTCCTGCGCATTTCCATGACAGACAGGTAAGAAAATGGCCAAAGCCGCATCAATCAAGATCAAATTGCTCTCGACCGCCAATACCGGCTTCTTCTATGTGACCAAAAAGAACAGCCGCACGATGACCGAAAAGATGAACATGAAAAAGTACGACCCGGTCGTGCGCAAGCATGTCGACTTCAAGGAAACCAAAATCAAGTAAACAGCAGTTCTTGCCGTTTGCCAGAAGCCGCTTTCGAGCGGCTTTTTGTTTGACAACGGGGTCGGCCGGCAAGCCGTTGCGGCAGAAACTCAACAACACAACAAGCCGCCGACCGACGACCCCATGGCCCAGGAGATGTGGCGGACCTGAACATCATGGGGGCAAGCCATCATTGGCAAAACGCAACGCGCCGCCGACGCTAAATCTAACTTGACGCAAATTCGCGAGCGAATCAACCCCGCATATCAGGAGAGCTGCACACAATCGGACAGCTTGAAAACGATCAGAATGCGCCTGCGGATTGGCTGCCTCAGCACTTGAAAAACGCCCACAAAGACAAGGCAGTTGACGCGGCCGACGCGATGAAATTTGCCGCCAGGTTTCAGGCTGCCTTCTGCACAACCTTGTTACGGCCAGAATTCTTTGCTTCATACAGCGCCATGTCAGCCCGCTTGGCCAACGCGGCCATCGTGTCGGCCCCGCCCTCAAGGCTTGCAACGCCGACTGAAACTGTCACCGGAGTTTGGCGGCCACTGGGCAGTTCGAACAACTTTTGCGCAACAGCTGCCCGCACGCGCTCCGCAACCCTCCCGGCAATCTCGGGATCGGTGTCCGGCATCACCACCACAAACTCTTCGCCGCCATAGCGGCAGACAAGATCGGCGCCGCGCACCTGTCTGCGCAAAAGGTTGGCAAACTCGCGCAAGACGTCATCGCCCCCGTCATGGCCGAAGGAATCGTTGATCCGTTTGAACCGGTCGATATCGGTGATCATGTAGGAGAGCGGCCGGCCGCGCGACACCGCGCGCTCAAACATGATATCGAGATGCGTATCCAGATAGCGGCGATTATGCAGTCCGGTCAGGCCATCCGTCACCGCCATCTCGATAGTCTGCACCACACTTTGCCGCAGCGCGTCATTGAAGCGCTTGCGGCGCACCTGGGTGCGAATGCGGGCGATGAGTTCCTGCGGATCAACCGGACGAACGACGTAGTCATTGACGCCGAGTTCCAAAGCACGGGAAATGCGGATGTCCTCGCCTTGCTCGGCCACAAGAAGAATGGGCAGAAACCGCGTGCGGTCCAGCGAGCGCAATTGCGAGCAAATGCGCAACGGGTCAAAATTGGCAAAGCCGGTCGCCAAGAGCACGCAATCGAAGTTTTTTTCAACCGCCTGAAAGAATCCGGCCTGCGGATCGCTCGCCACGTCGAGATCGCATTCGTCTCGCAATGTCCTTTGCATACGCTCAATGGAGCCTGGCCGTTCATCGATGAGAAGCAGACGCGCACGCGTATCGCTCACGACGGCACGACCCGCTAAAAGTTCGTCTAAGCCTATCGAGCGGCTGGTCTCGGCGCGAAGCCGCAATTCGTCCGTCAAGGTCTTCAATCTGACGAGGCTTTTCACCCGTGACATCAGCTGCAGATCATTGACCGGTTTCGTCAGAAAATCATCAGCGCCCGCTTCCAGACCGCGGATACGGTCGGCAGGTTGATCAAGGGCGGTGACCATGACCACGGGAATATGAGACGTTGAAGGATTTGCTTTCAGCCGCATGCACACTTCAAACCCGTCCATGCCAGGCATCATGATGTCAAGCAGGACGAGATCAACGCCGCCTTCGGCGCAAATTGCCAGCGCACCCGCGCCGTTAAGCGAGGTGACGACCTGAAAGTACTCCGCCTGAAGCCGGGCTTCGAGCAGCTTCACATTCGCCGGAATATCGTCAACAACCAGAATACGCGCTGTCACAGTCCTGCTCCTGATACGGCCCTATGCGTCGCCCAAATAGGATTTGATCGTTTCAATAAAACTCTTCACTGAAATCGGTTTGGAAATGTAGGCTTCGCACCCACCTTGCCGGATACGCTCTTCGTCGCCCTTCATGGCAAAGGCCGTCACGGCAATGACCGGAATGACGCGTAGTTTTTCGTCTTCCTTCAGCCATTTGGTGACTTCAAGACCCGATACTTCAGGCAGTTGAATGTCCATGAGAATGAGATCAGGATGATGAGCCCGCGCCAGATCCAACGCTTCAAGACCGTTCCGCGTGCGGATTGTCTCATAGCCCGATCCTTCGATCAGATCGCGGAAGAGCTTCATGTTCAGCTCATTATCCTCCACGATCAAGACGCGTTTGGCCATTTCGACTTCCCGGATTTTAGGTTGTGGACGATTGCACCCAACCTCGGTTCAACAATTACACTAGCCCTATTTGATTGACAAAACGCAAAGACTGGCCGCAAAACTGTCTCGCTTGGAACGCCGGCACGCCGGCCCCAGAGAGGGAACCATATATGGCAATTGATCCCCGCAAGACCAGTGCAACGACGCAGGTCGAGATGGCGGAGGCCATTGCCATCCAGGCGCTCACCTATCTCTCTGGCGAGCCCGAACTGATGAGCCGCTTTCTGGCGATCACCGGCATTGAGGCCGCACATATCCGGGAAGCTGCCAGAGAGCCGCATTTCCTTGCCGGTGTCCTGCAGTTTTTTCTGGCGCATGAACCGACACTGCTGGCCTTTTCGCAGGCGTCTGGCATTGAACCTTCGGACATCGCCGCCGCCTATCGCGCTCTGCCGGGCGGCGCGGAACTGGTGGCCTGAGCGCGCCGCAACCTGTTCCGTTTCGCAGCTCCTAAAGCACCAGCCGCATCAGCGGTCTGCCCTCCTTTCGAACGGCCATGGTCGAAAATCCGGCCTTCACAAAGACGCTGGTCGATCCGACAAAAAGTCCAATGGATTTCGACTGCCTGGCTTTGTCCATCGGCGAAGCCTCAAGCATTCGTGCGCCGTTTGCACGCGCATGCGCAATGCCTGCCGCAAGCATTGCATGGGAAAGTCCCTTGCCGCGCTCCCGAGACGCAAAAAAGAAGCAGGATACCGCCCACACATTTGGGTCATCCGCCGGTCCGTCCTCCATCGGCGCCGTGCAACGTTTGGGCTTGTTCCATTCGCGAACATCATGTCGCGGTCCGATCTGCATCCAGCCGATCGCGCTTGCGTCGCGCATTGCCAACAGCCCGGGCGCAGGTCCTGCCATGACCCGTTCTTTCATAAGGGCCCGTTTTGCTGGCGCATTTGCCGCCTGCCTCTCCTTCGGCGCCATCCGAAAATAGGTGCACCAGCATCCATAACAGGCGCCGCTCGGCCCAAACAGCGCTTCAAAAGCCGGCCAAAGCGCCGGCGTCAGCGGATTGAAGCGAATATCTGTGCCGGACATGCCAGTGCCATCAAAAACCATTGGAAGAATCCGTTTGTTCCATTTATGTTCCATCCATGACCGGGGAAGTCAATCACCTGCCGTTCGGTTTTTGCCGCGACTGCCTGACAAAACAGACATCGGCGCAACGCCGTTGCTTTTCGTGCGGCAGTCCGCGTGTGGTCGCCCATGACGAACTCGCAAGGCTGACCATTGCCCATGTTGACTGCGACGCATTTTATGCCTCGGTCGAAAAACGTGACAATCCTGAACTCATGGACAAGCCGGTCATTATCGGCGGCGGCAAGCGCGGTGTTGTGTCGACCGCCTGCTACGTGGCCCGCGTTCATGGCGTCAAATCCGCAATGCCCATGTTCAAGGCGCTCAAACTCTGTCCGGACGCCGTCGTCGTGCGTCCGAACATGCAAAAATACGCCAAAGTCGGCCGCGAGATCCGCGCGCTGATGCTGTCGCTCACGCCCCTGGTCGAGCCGGTCTCCATCGACGAGGCGTTTCTCGACTTGTCCGGAACCGAATTGCTGCACCACGACGCACCGGCTTTGGTGCTGGCCCGATTTGCCAAACGTATCGAAAGCGAGATTGGCGTCACGGTCTCGGTGGGCCTGTCCTATTGCAAATTCCTCGCCAAAATGGCGTCCGATCTTGAAAAACCACGCGGCTTCTCCGTGATCGGAAAGGAGGAGGCCCTGACGTTTCTCGCTGACCAGCCGGTTTCAAAAATCTGGGGTGTCGGCAAAGCCTTCAACGAGGTTCTTGCCCGCGACAACATCCACATGATCGGCCAGTTGCAGACCATGGAGGAAACGCGCCTGATGAAAGCCTATGGCACGATGGGCCAGCGGCTTTACCGGCTTTCGCGCGGCATTGACACACGGCGCGTCAATCCGGAAAGTGAAATGAAAACAATCTCTTCAGAGACGACATTCTTTGAAGACATGGCAAAGCTCGACGAACTTGTGCCCATCCTGCGCAGCCTGTCCGAAAAAGTGTCGCGGCGCATGAAGAAGGGCGGTCATTCCGGCCGCACCATTGTCTTGAAGCTGAAGACCAGTGATTTCAGACTGCGCACACGCAACCGCCAGCTCCCCGACCCGACGCAGCTCGCCGACCGCATCTTCCGCACTGGGCTTGCGCTCTTGGAAAAGGAAACTGACGGCACAAAATTCCGGCTGATCGGGATCGGCGTCGCCGATCTTGGCGATCCGCAGCGCGCCGATCCGATGGACCTTATTGACGTCCAGGCCACCAAACGCGCCAAGGCAGAGGGTGCAATGGACAAAATTCGCGAAAAATTCGGTCTGAGGGCGCTTGAAACCGGCTACACTTTTTCATCTCATCCGGGCAAGGAACAAGAAGACTAAGTCTTTGTTTTGTCGCATCGTTTTACGAAAAACCGCGCACACTTTTTCGCACGATGCAATGGGACGCGAACTTGGCACTTTTTCACACCGGAAGTCCGGCATTCCGGAATCCCTCGAACAGTTTTTCCATGCCAGCCTGATCAGCAATCGGAATCCGCCGGAGAAGATAAGACCGCCAT
>JANNRN010000294.1:0-4744 GCA_031401375.1 Phyllobacteriaceae bacterium
AGCAGTGCACGCCGTCGGCTGCGGACGACCAGATGCGCCCGTCCTGGTCGATGCGGAAACCGTCGAAAAAACCGGCTGTGCAATCGGCGAACACCGCGCCGCCGGAGAGACTGCCCTTCTCCGACACGGCGAACCTGCGAATATGGGCGGGGCCGCCCGCCATGTGGCTGGCGCCGGTGTCGGCGATGTAGAGTGTCTTTTCATCCGGTGAGAACGCCAGGCCGTTAGGTTTGACGAAGTCATCGGCGACACGGGTGAGCGCGCCAGTTGCCGCGTCGGCGCGATAAACATGGCAGGCCATTTCAGGTTCGGCTTTCTCGCCCTCGTAGTCGGAGAGAATGCCGTAACTCGGGTCGGTGAACCAGATCGAGCCGTCGGATTTGACCACAACATCGTTGGGCGAATTAAATCGTTTGCCCTCGAAACGGTCAGCGATGACGGTCATTGCGCCATCATGCTCCGTGCGGGTGACACGCCGTGTGAGATGCTCACATGTTATCAGCCGGCCTTGGCGGTCAGTTGTGTTGCCGTTGGAGAAATTGGAGGGCTGGCGAAAGGCCGATACGGAAGCGTCGGTCTCGTCAAACCGCAGTATGCGGTTGTTCGGGATGTCGGAAAAGACCAGATATCGCCCGGCGGCAAACCAGGCCGGACCTTCAAGCCAGCGCCCTCCGGTCCATAGGCGCTCGACGTGCATATGGCCGGCAAAACACGCGCCAAACCGTGGATCGAGAACCTCAAATCCGGTGCCGTCGACAATGCCGAACATGTCCCCTCCATCCGCCGGGCAGTCCGCGCAGCATAGATGAAAACTCCGTCTTGCCTATCGTTATGTCCATGTCGATATCACAAATTCAACGTCCCGATTGCGCAACACCTTGAACAAAAGCACCGATATGAGCGGACTTGTCCCAACCGCGCCGATGCGTCCAACAACGCATCAGCAATCGGTGCGGAACCGCTCAACCATGACGTCCAGAACGTCGCCCGGAGCGCGCTTCCACCAATTCTGCGCCGAGAAGATTTCGACCTCGCAAGGCCCGGTGTAGCCCGCGTTTTCCAATGCGGCGCGGATGGCCTTGAGATCGGCCACGCCATCGCCCATCATGGCGCGATCAAGCAAGACATCCGTGGTATCGGCAAGCCAGTCACACAGATGATAGCCATAGATGCGGGCAGCGCCCGCCCGCTGCAATTGAGCGGCAAGGTCCGTATCCCACCAGACATGATAGACGTCTGCCGCCACACCGACATTGGGCGCGCCGATCACATCACAAAGGTCCAGCGCATCGCGCATTGTCGTCAGGCAAGACCGGTTGCCGCCGTAAACGGGATTTAGCGGCTCCAGCGCGAGCTTTAACCCGCGCGCGGCAGCATAGGGCGCAGCTTCGGCAACGCGGTCAGCGACCAGTTTCAGACTTTCGCGCACCCCTTTGGTGCCGGGCTCCACACCGCCCACGACGATGGTCAGGATCGGGGCTTTCAGAGCCGCCGCCATGTCGATGGAGGCGTGGAAGTCGTCCATCACCGCCTGGCGCCCCTTGGGCGCCAATGGTCCCACCAGAAACGGGGCGCGGCACAGGCCCGCCACCTGCATCCCGGCTGCCCGAACATATTCACCAATGGCAATTGCGCGGCCTCCGATCTCCCTTCGCCAGAATACGATCCCGGTAATGCCGCGCGCGGCGCAGGCATCCACGGTCTGTTCCGGCGACCATCCTGCGCCAAAGCCGTCAAGGTTATGGCCGAGGCTGGCGGTATTGAGCGCCAGCGCTGAATGATCGTTTGAGAAATCGCGCAATTCAGACCCCGTGCATGGCCAAAAGCCGCTTCATTCTTTGCACCGCCACATCCGGATTGCGCAGAAGGCCGCAGCCGTCCGCCAACCGAAACACTTCGGTAAAATACGGCAAGGGGCGCATGGCCTGCGCGCCGTTCAGCATGATGAAATGGTCTTGAAACCCGTTCAGCCAGGCGAGGAACACCACGCCGGTCTTGTAAAACTGGGTGGGAGCCCGGAAGATCAGACGCGCCAGCGGAACTGTCGGATCAAGCGTCGCGCGGAAGGCGGCGCGATCGCCTTCGCCCAATTTTGAAACCGCGTAAGCTGCGGCCGGCGCAAGCGGATCGAATATGCCGAGCAGCGCGTGGGAATAGCCCTTGTCATCGCCCTCAATCAGCTCGGGATAGTTGAAGTCATCGCCGGTATACATTTTCACCCCGGCTGGAAGCCGCGCACGCATGCGGATTTCCTTGTCCTTGTCCAGCAGCGAGATCTTGATCCCGTCCACCTTTGCAGTGTTCTGGCTGATCACGGTCAGCGCGGTTTCCAATGCGTCCTCGAACAGGAGCGAGCCCCAATAGCCTGCCAGCGCCGGATCAAACATTTCACCCAGCCAATGCAGGATCACCGGATGGTCGCAGGCGGACAGAACATCGCCATAAACCTTGATGTAATCATCCGGCCCCTTGGCAACCCGCACCAGGGCGCGGCTCGCCATCAGGATGATGCGTCCGCCAACCTTCTGGATCGCCTCCACCTGCTCAAGATAGGCGCGGCGAACATCGTCGAGCGTCCTGGCGCCGGCAGGGTCGAGATGATCGGTGCCGCAGCCATTGCCGACCAGCGCGCCGGGCACTTCGGCCCGTGTGCGCGTGATCAATTCCAACGCGCCGGGCCAATCCAGACCCATGCCGCGTTGCGCCGTGTCCATCGCCTCGGCAATGCCAAGACCGAGCCCCGCCAGATAGCGGCGGAATTCCATCGTCTTGCTCCAATCCACATTTGTCCGCCCGGTTGGGTCCGACGCGGCAAAGGGGTCGGCCACCACATGCGCGGCGGAATAGACGATCCGCGCCGGGGCGGCGCCCAGCACGGCGCTGGCGACCGGTGTGCCGACCAGCGCATAATCCGCCATCCGGCCAGTTGAATCAGGCAGAGCGATTTTCATGTCCGGACCTCTAAAATCGGGGGACGAGCATCCCGGCATCCGCCGAGATCACCTGCCCTGTTGTGTAGGGAAGTTTGCCGGTGGCAAGCGATGCAATAATGGTTCCCATATCCGCGGGCTGGCCAATGTGAGGGAACAGCGTCAGTCCCTCTGCCGCGCGTTTGGCATACATATCGATAACCGGCGCGGTCAGGTCTGTCGCAATCAGCCCCGGCTGCACGTCATAGACGGCGATGTTTTCCGCCCCCAACCGCACCGCCAGCGCTTTTGACACCATGGCTGCGGCGGCCTTGGACGCGCAATATTCAGACCGCTGCACGGCAACGGCCACGGCGTTAGACGAGGTGACATTGATGATGGAATGAAACAGCGCCGGGCGTTGCCGCGCCAAAAGACGCTTTGCAAAGGCCTGCGACAGGAAAAACATCGCTTTGGCATTCACATTCAGGCAGCGGTCCCAGCTTTCTTCGGAAACCTCCAGGAAATCGCCCCGCTTGAGCACACCGATACCTGCATTGTTGACCAGCGTGGTCAGCGGTCCAAGAGCCGTCTCGATCCGCGCCAGCTGTTCGTCATGCGTCTTGATGTCAGCCACATCGAAGGGCGCGGCGAAAACGGGAACGCCGAGCGCAGCAATCCTTGCCACCGACGCAAGCAGCTCGTCATCTTCTTTGCGGCCGTTCACGGCAATGGCGAAACCTTCCCGCGCCAGCGCCTCGGCGGCAGCGAGCCCGATGCCGCGCGATGACCCGGTGACCAGTGCAACCTGCCTCATGCACGCGCTCCTTTCTTCATCAGTTCGCGGGCAATGATCATCCGCTGAATCTGGTTCGTGCCCTCATAGATCTGGGTGATTTTGGCGTCACGGTAAAGCCGCTCGACCTCAAACCCCCGAATATATCCCGACCCGCCGAAAACCTGCACGGCATCGGCCGTGCGGGCCACAGCCATGTCGCCCGCGAAACATTTGGCGATGGAACAAGCCTTGGTCGCGTCTTGGCCGAGGTCGATCTTAGCCGCAGCTGAATGCACCAGCAATCGCGCTGCCTCGATATCCTTGGCCATGTCGGCCAAGAGCCATTGCACGCCTTGAAACTCGGCAATCGCCTTGCCGAACTGCTTGCGGGCGCCCGCATAGTCCACAGCCGCTTCCAGCCCTGCCTGCCCGATCCCCACGGCAAGCGCCGCAATGCCGACGCGTCCCTTGTCCAGAACGCTCATCATCATGTGAAAGCCCCGGCCCAACTCGCCGAGCAGCGCATCAGCCCGGAGGCGCACGTCGGTGAAAGTGAGCGCTCCGACCTGCGATGCGCGCTGCCCCATTTTATGTTCCTTGGGGCCCCGCTCCACGCCGCGCGCATGCAGATCAACGATAAAGATCGACATGCCCCGGTTTCCCGCCTCCTTGTTCGTGCGCGCCAGCGCAAAGCCGAGATCAGCCACCGGTGCGTTGTGGATCCATATCTTGCCGCCGTTCAGAACCCAGTCATCGCCATCGCGCACGGCCGTGGTGCGGATGCCGGACACATCCGTCCCGGCCTCCGGTTCGGTGATGCAATAGGCGACCTTCGTCTTCATCGCCAGAATATCGGGGAGCATCCGGCGCTGCCCTTCGCTGCCATGACGAACCAGCAGGCTTGAAATCAGCTCGACCAGCCCGCATTGATCCGCCACTGAGGCGTAGCCGCGCGACAGCTCTTCCATCACCAGTGCATAGGTCAGCGTATCAAACCCCGGGCCGCCCATTTCTTCCGGCACGCCAATGCCAAACAGTCCCAGCCCGGCCATCTGGT
>JANNRN010000295.1:0-2777 GCA_031401375.1 Phyllobacteriaceae bacterium
CAATATTTGCTCGCATCGCGGCGCATCCCCCGCTATGGAGTCGTGGGAAATCCTCCCCCCAAATTTCTGTTTGAACCTGCATCAGGAGACCTGAATGGCAAATGTCGTGGTTGTCGGCTCTCAATGGGGCGACGAAGGCAAGGGCAAAATCGTGGACTGGCTGTCCGAGCGCGCCGACGTCGTTGTCCGCTTCCAGGGTGGACACAATGCCGGGCATACACTCGTCATTGACGGCGTCAGCTACAAGCTGTCACTGCTGCCGTCAGGCGTCGTGCGCGGAAAGCTGTCGATCATCGGCAATGGCGTTGTGTTCGATCCGCACGCATTCATTGCGGAGGTGGAGAGGTTGGCCGCGCAAGGTGTCAACATTACCCCGGAAATATTGAAGATTGCCGAAAACACGCCGCTGATTCTGTCCCTGCACGGCGAACTGGACCGGCTGCGCGAAAGCACAGCAAAGGACGGCGCCAAGATTGGCACGACAGGGCGCGGCATTGGTCCGGCCTACGAAGACAAGGCGGGGCGCCGGTCAATCAAGGTGATGGATTTGGCGGATCCGGCTGCGCTTCCTGCCAAGATCGACCGCTTGCTCGCCCATCACAACCCCCTTCGCCGCGGACTTGGAGTCGCCGAGGTTGATCCAAGTGTGATCCTGGATGAGCTGACCTCGGTCGCTGACAGAATACTCCCGTTTGTCGACCGCGTCTGGAGCATTCTGGATACCCGCCGCCGGGCCGGCCAGCGGATACTTTTTGAAGGCGCACAAGGGACGCTGCTCGATGTCGATCACGGCACCTATCCGTTCGTCACTTCATCCAACGTTGTCGCAGGTCAGGCCGCCGCCGGATCGGGAATGGGACCGGGAGCAATCGGTTATGTATTGGGCATTACAAAAGCCTACACCACCAGAGTTGGCGAAGGTCCGTTCCCGACCGAGCAGAAAAACGAAGTGGGCGAGTTCCTGGGAACGCGCGGGCATGAATTCGGCACTGTCACCGGCCGCAAGCGCCGTTGCGGCTGGTTTGATGCGGTCCTCGTGCGCCAGGCAGTTGCCGTCAACGGAATCAACGGCATTGCCCTGACCAAGCTTGATGTTCTCGACGGCCTCGAACACATCAAGGTCTGCACCGGCTACACGCTCGATGGCCAAGCGCTGGACTACCTTCCTGCCGGGCAGGCGGCGCAGGCCCGTGTCGAGCCCGTTTACGAAACGCTGGAGGGCTGGCAGGAAACCACGGCTGGGGCACGGTCTTGGGCGCAACTGCCCGCGCAGGCGATCAAATATGTGCGTTACATTGAGGAATTGATCGGGTGCCCCGTAGCCCTTCTGTCCACAAGCCCGGAGCGCGATGACACAATACTTGTGACGGACCCGTTTCAGGACTAGTTTCTCCACGGCAAATCAGTTCAGAACGGGCTTCGAATCAGCGAGGCGCCGTAAGGCGGCGGATCGGGCATATGGCGGACTTTGTAGCTATCCTGAAGAAAACGATCGACAGTCAGGGCATAACAACCCCGGAACTGCGCGCGAGAGTTTATACCCGTGCGCGCCAAACCATCGAACAAAAGCTCTCCGCGCTTGTTCCGCCGCCGACAAGCGAGCAGAAAATGCGTCAGATGAAGTCGCTTGACGATGCCATACTTGTCGTTGAGCAGTCTTACAGCGCCACAGGCCCAACCCAATCTCCAGCCGCCGATCCACTCGAAGCGTTTATCTCCGAGGCAGAGGCATCTGCCCGCACAGTCGCCAGCCGCACGCAGCCGATGCGGCCGGGTCCACCTCAACCGTCACCATTTTCGGACAGACTGCCGCCTGTGGTGCAGCGGCAGCCTGTTTCGGCGCCGCCGCCGGTGGCCGCTGCGAACAGAGCCGAGCCAATCCGCCAACCTGTGAAGGGCCCGGAGACATTGGCGGAGCCAGCGCCGCAGGATGCGCCCGGTGTCAAAGGTTCATCAAAAAGCCTCGTCTGGGCGCTTGCCGGTGTCCTTCTTGCGGCCGGGATTGGCTATGGTGCGTGGTCGAGGTGGGATGATCTTTCGGGCTATTATCAAAAACTGACAGCCGGCGCCGTCAACTCTCAGCCCGAAGTCAAAAAGGTGACGACCACGTCAGTCAAGCCGGCATCGCCCGCAGAACCCCCTGCCGCCGAACCGGCGCCCGCAACGGCTGAAAACAGCCCTGTTGGAGAACAGAAATTCACGCAGCGGCTGACACCGGAAGGCGAAGAGGTTGATGGGGGCCCGGCGCCAGGTTCGGATAATGGAGTCGGTGAGGGCGAGACAGTCGCGCAGGTCACAACTCCCCCCGCGACGGCGGATCCATCCACGCCGCCGGACGCGGCGGCGGCTGTCGGCGAGCCTGCCGCGCCTGCCGGCGAGCCGGCGCCGGCGGTCGGTGTTGCAGTCGGCCAAAAAGCAGTGTTTTACGAAGAGAAGACCGGCACAGAGGAAGGCACTGTCGACCAGGGCGCGGTTGTGTGGTCGGTCGTGCAGGATTCTCCCGGCACCGGCCAACCGGAAGAACCCGCAATACGCGCCGAAATCACCGTACCGGAAAAATCCATAAAGCTTCGTCTGACAATTAAGCGCAATGCTGACAAGACACTGCCTGCAAGCCACATCATCGAGATGGTTTTCTCGGTTCCGGAAGGATTCTCGGGGGGCAGCGTTGAAGGGGTGCAGCGCGTTACTTTCAAGGATACGGAGCAAGCGCCCGGCAATCCGCTCGTTGGCGTTCCCGCAAGCTTCGGTGAAGGATTTTTTCTGATCGCGCTCAC
>JANNRN010000296.1:0-2266 GCA_031401375.1 Phyllobacteriaceae bacterium
CCGTTCCTCAGTCAGCGCTTGAAGCGATGTTTGCATCTGTTCAAAACGGAACCAGGCTTGACGGTTCGGCTGACACAGAGTCCGTCGCCGAACTCAGGGCGCTCACCGCAGACGCCCTGCAGATCGAGATCGACACCCCGCGCACCTACAAGGAAAGCGTCGACCTGTTCCGCATCGGCAAGGCCGAGATCGAGGCCAATCCGGATGGCATCGACTTCTCCGGCGCCTTGTTTGAATCGCTGGCGCTGATCGGCCAGTTTGACCGGGACATTGTGATGGACCGCAGTTCCACTTCCTACCAGCAAGGCGTCGCCGCTGTCATGGAGAACGCCAAAACGGCGATGGGCCATATCTGGATGGTGACCTTGGGCAACAGCCGCGCGGACCAGATTGCATCTGGCCGCGACTGGGTGCGAGTCAATCTTGCCGCCACCGCCGCCGGCATTGGCTTTCATCCGCTCAGCCAGGCGCTGCAAGAATATTCTGAAATGGCGGAAATTTACAAAGCTGTGCATGGGCAGCTTGCGCCGCAAGGCGGCACTGTTCAAATGCTAGCCCGCCTGGGCTATGGTCCGTCCGTGTCAGCAAGCCCACGCTGGCCGCTGGAGGCGAAAATCATCAAGGCATGACAAAATCAAGTGACAGGACTTCTCCGGAGATTTTTGAGTTCTTCAACGAAATCGGAATCATTTCGCAGCTTTCATCAGCGCTGTTCAGCCGCACGCTGCCCGGCGGGCTGCATGTCGCGCATTTTTCGATCCTCAATCACATGGTGCGCCTTGGCGACGGGCGCACACCGGTTCAACTCGCCAATGCCTTTCAATTGACCAAGGCGACCATGACCCACTCGCTTGGCGTCTTGGAAAAATCGGGATTTATACGGGTGCAGCCCAATCCCGACGACGGCCGCTCGAAGCTTGTCTTTCTGACGCCCGAAGGCCGCGCGTTCCGTGAGGAAGCCATAAAGAGCGTCGGCCCCGCCTTCGCGCCGATAACAAGCAGGCTCGACCCGGATTTTCTCACAAGCCTCATCCCGCATTTGCGCAAGGTCCGCCAAGTGCTTGACGAGGGGCGCAATGAGACGCCCGCCTAAACCGCCTGACCCGCGACCCAGCCGCTCGACCACGCCCATTGGAAATTATAGCCGCCGAGCCAGCCGGTGACGTCAACCACTTCGCCGGTGAAATAAAGTCCGGGAACGTTTTTTGCCTGCATGGTTTTCTGGTCTAGCGCATCGGTCGAAACGCCGCCCAATGTGACTTCCGCCGTGCGGTAACCTTCCGAGCCGGAAGGCTTGATCTTCCACGCATTCACCGCGTTGCCAATGCCCAAGAGCTTCTTGTCGGAGCAGTCGGCGAGATGACCTGTGACGCCCGAGCCGGCGGTGATGAACTGCGCCAGAGCTTTTGGCAGAAACTGCGCCAGCACAGTCTGCGGCTCCTGCTTGCCATTGGTCTGGCGTGCCTCACGCAGTTTCTCGTAGGCGTTCACATCGGGCGCTAGGTTGACAATGATCTCGTCGCCCTCGCGCCAGAACGAGGAAATTTGCAAAATGGCCGGACCGGAAAGGCCGCGATGGGTGAACAACAGCGCCTCGCGGAACTTGGTCTTGCCATGCCCGACGACCGCCTCAACGCTGACGCCGGCAAGACCCTTCAGCCGCTCCAGCATCATCGGCTCGAACGTCAGCGGCGCCAGCGCCGGCCGTGTTTCAGTGACCTGCAATCCAAACTGTTCCGCCACCTTGTAGCCAAACGCCGTCGCGCCCATTTTCGGGATCGACTTGCCGCCGGTGGCGATCACCAGCGAGGAACATTCGACCGGGCCGGTGGAGAGGCGCAGGCGAAAGCCGGACTCGGTCTTGGTGATTTCATCGACGCTGGTTTCCAACCGCAGCCGCACATTCGCCGCCGCCAGATCATCCGTGAGCATGTCGATGATCTGTTGCGAGGATCCGTCACAGAACAATTGCCCGAGCGTCTTCTCGTGATAGGTGATTCCCCGCGCCTGCACCCGCTTGATGAAATCCGCCGCCGAAAACCGCTTCAGCGCCGAAATGCAGAAATGCGGATTCTGCGAGAGAAACTGTTTCGGGCTGGAATGAACATTCGTGAAATTGCAGCGTCCGCCGCCGGAAATGCGGATTTTCTCCCCCGCCGCCTGTGCATGATCAATCAGCAAAACCCGCCGCCCGCGCTTGCCGGCTTCGGCGGCGGCCATCATGCCCGCGGCGCCTGCACCGGCCACGATGACGTCATATTGATCG
>JANNRN010000297.1:0-5834 GCA_031401375.1 Phyllobacteriaceae bacterium
TGCGCGGCGAGCGGGCGGCGGTGGTGCTGTCGGCTAAGGAGTACGACCGGTTGACGGGGGGCAAGCCTTCGCTTGCGCAATACATATTGAATGGTCCGGTGCTTGACGACGAGATTGTTGATGAAATCAACCGGCGTGACAAAAGACCCAGCCGGGAAGCACTCGAACTCTGATGTATTTGATCGACACAAATGTCGTTTCAGAGGCGTTTCGGGGCTCACCGCAGGCAATAGCCTGGCTGAACCTGCCAAGCTCCAATCCGCTTCATTTGAGTGTGATCTCTCTTGGCGAAATCGAACGGGGCATTGTCTTGGCGCAGCGGCGTGATCACGGACGCGCCGCAAAACTGTCAAAATGGCTCAGCGGGCTGCGGGCAGAATATCTGGACAGGGTTTTGCCAGTTGATGAAAAAATTGCTTTGGCGTGGGGAAAAATTTCCGCAACAAAAGAACGCGGTGATGCGGACGGGCTGATAGCAGCGACTGCGCTGGTGCATGGTTTGACGTTGGTCACCCGCAATGTACGCGATTTCGAAAATTCCGGGGTTACATTGATCAATCCCTGGGCCGAAGCCTAACCACCCGCCCGCAGCATCTCCGCCACCCTCGGCGCAAAGTAAGTGAGCACGCCGTCGCACCCGGCCCGCTTGAACGCCAGCATGGTTTCCATCATCACCCGGTCGCCGTCGATCCATCCGTTGGCGGCGGCGGCCTTGATCATCGCATACTCGCCTGACACCTGAAAGGCGAAGGTCGGCATGGCGAAAGTGTCTTTGAGACGGGCGACGATGTCGAGATAGGGCAGGCCAGGTTTGACCATGATCATGTCAGCGCCTTCCGCGATATCCTGCTCGGCCTCGCGCACCGCCTCGTTTGAATTGGCGTGGTCGATGTAATAGGTGTTCTTGTCACCCTTCAGGACGCCCGCCGTGCCAATGGCTTCCCGGTAGGGTCCGTAAAACGCCGAGGCGAATTTCGTCGCATAAGACATGATGGCAACGTCCTGAAACCCGGCCAGATCCAGCGCCTGCCTGATCGCGCCAATGCGGCCGTCCATCATGTCGGAGGGTGCGATGATGTCCGCCCCCGAATGCGCCTGCATGAGCGCTGCGGCGGTGATCTGTGCGACGCTTTCATCATTCACGATGATGCCGTCGCGCAAAATCCCGTCATGGCCGTGACTGGTGAACGGATCCAGCGCTGCATCGGTGATCACGCCGATGTCTGGCACTGCCGCCTTGATCGCCCGCGTCGCCCGGTTGATGAGATTGTTCTCATCAAGGATGTGCGAGCCGCTGATGTCGCGCTTTTCCATCGCTATGTTGGGAAAGGTCGCAATGCAGGCAATCCCGAGCCTGGCGGCGCGCTCGGCCTCGCGCACGGCGCGGTCCACCGTCAAGCGCTGCACGCCCGGCATGGCGGCGATGTCCTCGGCAAGGTTTTCACCCTCGATCAGGAAGATCGGCCAGATGAGATCATCCACGCTCAGATGATTTTCGCGCACCAGCCGCCGTGACCAGTCCGCCTTGCGCAAGCGCCGCAGCCGGCGCCCGCCGGTGATGTCGTCAACGCTGGCCGACGCCGGATTTCTGGAAAAGTTCATCGGAAAACTCCTGTTGCCGCGCAATTACCATGAACGGCGGGAGCGTCCAACCGGCAACTCTCGGGCGTTCACGCGTCAATGCCGGTCCTATGCACAACATATGCGCCCGTGTTGCGCTCCTCAGCAATCGCGCCGCCTTGACCCGCCCGCAATTCTCCGCTTCATGAAACCGCCAGTCAGGAACGCCCCACCCCATGTCGATGAACGATGAACAATTGAGAAAGCCCGAGGAAACGTCGCTCTACATGGCCTTCGTCTGGTTCTATCGCATCGTTGCGGCCTATTCTCTCGTTTACGGCATCCTTTACTGGGTTCGCCTGATCGGGATCTATGAAGGCGAGCTCTGGCGTTTTGACTTGATGCCCTTGCATTGGCAGCTTGCCTCCGCAAGTCTGGCCGTGCTGTTTCCGGTGGCTGCGATCGGGTTGTGGATGATGGTGTCCTGGGGGCCGGTCATCTGGATTGCCGCTGCGGCCGGGGAGGCCGCCATGTATGCCGGTTTTCCGCAATTGTTCGGTTCCCGGCCGCTGACCGTCGCGTCCCATACCGCCGTGCTGCTTGTGTTTGCAGGCTTTGCGATTGCCCGGCAGGTTGAGCGGCGCCGCAAGAAACGTTAAGTCTGCGTTATCCGTATTTTGCGACTTTCCAAGTGTAAGCTCTTGTTAAGTGTGGCGTTTAATTTGAATTTTATCCACTTTCGTTAGGGTTGCCTCAACAGCGGGAAATAAACACGCTGAAACAACAGAGGCGAAAATGATGATCCAACACGTAAAGCGTATGGGCGCGTCCGTGCCCGCCATGGAAAACCCACCCGCGGCAAACAACTCAAAGGAAGCACTGCGCTCCCTCTATCTTGAATCACTGCATCTGGTGGAGCGGCTGCATCGCCGTCTTCTGGACGTGATCAAGGACGAATTTGATCGCAACGGCCGCAGTGACATCAATGCAATCCAGGCCCTATTGCTTTTCAATATCGGCTCCTCGGAACTGACGGCGGGCGAATTGCGTTCGCGCGGCTATTATCTTGGCTCCAATGTGTCCTACAATCTGAAGAAACTGGTTGAAATGGGCTTTATCAGCCACGAGCGCTCCAATGTGGATCGCCGCTCGGTGCGCGTGGCGTTGACCGAAAAGGGACGTTCGGTCGCCAGTCTCGTTGCCGGCCTCTACGAACGTCATGTCGGCACGATTGAGGCGGTCGGCGGCATCAATGCTGAAGAATTCAAGACCATGAACAAGGCGCTGCTTCGCCTTGACCGCTTCTGGAACGACACCATCGCCTATCGCATGTAACGCGCTTACCGGATCAATCAGGAACGAAAGGCCCGGCCATATGCGCCGGGCCTTTTGCATTGAAGAAAGACGAAGGCGCCGATCCGCGTCTTTGCTGCTGCACCCGATCCGCACACAAGAATGCCCGATCCATTCACGAGAATGAATGAGTTGCGTCCCCGCTTCATCAATTGGCCATATTGCCGCGCAAGAAGGCCTTTGGCCCCGCGAAGCAGGGTGTCGCGCATGATGCGCTGCATCGAAGTTGTGATTTGTTAACCCTGTTTTGACTATTGTCGCGGCCGCGGGCGGATGTTGGACACCGGATTTTTCCGGAAGGAATTGGTCAGAGAACATGAAAATGAGACAGCCATTGAACTACGCACGCCGCGCCGTCATTACGGGACTTGGCGCAGCGCTTGCAGCAGGTCTCGCCTATCCGGCATTGGCGCAAGACGTCATCAAGGACGTTCTGGCGGCGCCGAAGCGCGGTAACTGGGACGACCAGTTTGACGCACAGGCGAGCCCCAAGCAGACCAAAGTCGGCTCGACGCTTCCAATCTTCTCACCGCAGACTGCCAACTATATCGACACCGCGATCCTTGAGTATCAGAACATTGTCGCGCAGGGTGGCTGGCCTCAGGTTCCCTCTGACAAGAAGCTGAAACTTGGCGTGAATGATCCCGCCATTGCAGTTTTGCGCAAGCGGTTGATGGTTTCCGGCGATTTGGCGGCGTCCGCCGGCCTTGGCGACTCTTTCGATTCGAACGTGGATGCCGCCGTCAAACGCTTTCAGGCGCGCCATGGCTTTCCCTCAGATGGCGTGATCGGCAAATATACGTTTGCCGCCATGAACGTTTCCGCCGACGTGCGCCTCGGCCAGTTGCAAACCAATCTGGTCCGTTTGAGATCAATGTCGGGATTCCTTGGCGACCGCTATGTGATGGTCAACATTCCTGCGGCGCAGATTGAGGCCGTCGACGGCGGACGGGTTGCCTTGCGGCACACCGCCGTTGTGGGGAAAATTGACCGTCAAACGCCCATACTGAACTCAAAGATCACCAATCTCGTCATCAACCCGTTCTGGAATGCCCCGGTCTCGATCGTCGAGAAGGACATCATTCCGGAAATGCGCAAGAATCCGGCTTACCTTACCGACAACTCCATCCGCCTGATCGGTCCCGACGGGCAGGAAGTTGATCCGGTTCAGGTCGATTGGAGCAGCAATGAGGCGGTAAACTACCGTTTTCGTCAGGATCCGGGTTCGAACAGCGCCATGGCATCGATGAAAATCAACTTTCCCAATCCCCACGCCGTCTACATGCATGACACGCCCAAGCAGGGCCTGTTCAACAAGATGCTCAGGTTCGAGTCCTCCGGATGTGTCCGTGTTCAGAACGTGCGTGATCTTGGCACGTGGCTTTTGCGCGACACACCCGGCTGGGGACGTCAGCAGATCGAGTCGGCCATCGCAACCGGCGGCAACCAGGAAGTGCTGCTTGCCGAGCCGGTTCCGGTTTATTTCACCTACATCACCGCCTGGTCGACCGGCGATGGCGTTGCGCACTTCCGTGACGATATCTATCAGCGCGATGGCGTTGACGCGTTGAACATCGGCAGCCAGCAACTCTGATTTGAAATTGACGCGCTACGATTGAACGGTCGCCATCGGCGGCCGTTTTCGTTTGTTTCGGGAAAAAAATGTCGCAAATCTCCACGCATTCAGAACGCAGAGGGATAGGATTGTCATGCATAAGTGTGTAATCCGCCCACCATTGCTGCAACATTAGCCATCTGCCCGACGGCAGGAAAGGAACCCTCGTGACGAATTCCGCCAATGCCGCCAGCGCCTTTTTCAACCTGCCCCTCGAAGAAGCTGATCCCGATCTCTTCGCAGCCGTTCGTTCCGAGCTTGGCCGCCAGCGTCACGAGATCGAGCTGATCGCGTCCGAGAACATTGTTTCCCGCGCTGTCATGGAAGCGCAAGGTTCGGTCATGACCAACAAATACGCTGAAGGCTATCCGGGCAAGCGCTACTATGGCGGCTGCCAGTATGTGGATATCGCCGAGGAGCTGGCCATTGAGCGCGCCAAGCAGCTTTTCGATTGCAAGTTCGCCAATGTTCAGCCGAACTCGGGCAGCCAGATGAATCAGGCGGTGTTTCTGGCCCTGCTGCAGCCGGGTGACACTTTCATGGGGCTTGACCTCAATTCGGGCGGCCATTTGACGCACGGCTCGCCGGTCAACATGTCCGGCAAATGGTTCAAGGTCGTTTCCTACGGCGTGCGCGAAGACGATCACCTCCTTGACATGAACGAGATTGAGCGCCGGGCGCATGAACACAAGCCGACGCTGATTATCGCGGGCGGAACCGCCTATTCGCGCATTTGGGACTGGAAGCGGTTCCGCGAGATCGCCGATGCGATCGGCGCCTATCTGATGGTGGACATGGCGCACATTGCCGGGCTTGTCGCGGGAGGCATGCATCCATCGCCATTGCCGCATGCCCATGTCGTGACCACCACAACCCACAAATCGCTGCGCGGTCCGCGCGGCGGCATGATCCTGACCAACCACGAGGACATTGCCAAGAAGATGAACTCCGCCGTGTTTCCGGGCCTGCAGGGCGGACCGTTGATGCATGTCATCGCCGCCAAGGCTGTGGCTTTCAAGGAAGCCCTGCAGCCGGAGTTCAAGATTTACGCGCGCGATGTCGTCAACAATGCCCGCACGCTCGCCAAGACGCTGAAGGCTGAGGGACTGGATGTTGTTTCCGGCGGGACCGACAATCATTTAATGCTTGCGGACCTGCGCCCGAAAAACGCCACCGGCAAACGCGCCGAGGCGGCTCTTGGCCGCGCCTACATCACCTGCAACAAGAACGGCATTCCGTTTGACCCGGAAAAACCCTTCGTCACCTCCGGCGTGCGGCTCGGCACGCCCGCAGGCACGACCCGCGG
>JANNRN010000298.1:0-7360 GCA_031401375.1 Phyllobacteriaceae bacterium
GACACCCATCCACATCATCGGCGGCGGATTGGCCGGCTCGGAAGCTGCATGGCAGATCGCCAATTCCGGGGTTCCTGTGATCCTGCATGAAATGCGCGGGGTGCGCGGCACCGAAGCGCACAAGACCGACCATTTGGCCGAGCTTGTCTGTTCCAACTCCTTTCGCTCAGACGACGCCGAAACCAATGCCGTCGGCCTGCTTCATGCCGAAATGCGCCTCGCCGATTCTCTCATCATGGCCTGTGGCGACAAGCATCAGGTGCCGGCGGGTTCCGCGCTCGCCGTCGACCGCGACGGGTTCTCGGCGGCAGTGACGGCAAGGCTTGCCGCGCATCCGCTTGTCACCATCATTCGCGAGGAAATCACCGGCTTGCCGCCGAAGGAATGGGCCAAGACCATTATCGCCACCGGCCCGCTCACCGCACCGGACCTTGCCGAATCCATTCGCCGCGAGACAGGCGCCGATGCCCTCGCCTTTTTTGATGCGATTGCTCCCATCGTACATTTCGATTCGATTGACATGGATGTCGCCTGGTTCCAGTCGCGCTATGACAAGCTCGGTCCGGGCGGCACCGGCAAGGACTACATCAACTGCCCGCTGGACAAGGAGCAGTACTTTGCCTTTGTCGAGGCTGTGATTGCCGGCGGCAAGACCGAGTTCAAGGAGTGGGAAGGCACGCCCTATTTCGACGGCTGCCTGCCCATCGAGATCATGGCCGAACGCGGCGTTGAAACATTGCGCCACGGACCGATGAAGCCGATGGGCCTCACCAACGCCCATAATCCAACCGTCAAGGCCTATGCCGTCGCACAATTGCGTCAGGACAATGCGCTGGGCACGCTCTACAACATGGTCGGCTTTCAGACGAAGCTCAAATATGCCGAGCAGTCCCGCATATTCAAGATGATCCCGGGTCTCGAAAACGCCGAATTTGCCCGCCTTGGCGGCCTGCACCGCAATACCTATCTCAATTCACCCACCCTGCTCGACGCGACGCTGCGCCTTAAGTCCCGCGAGGATATCCGCTTTGCGGGTCAGATCACCGGGTGCGAAGGATATGTCGAGAGCGCTGCCATCGGCTTGCTGGCGGGCCGCTTCACCGCTGGCGAAGTGCTGGGCCAAGCGCCGTCGCCTCCGCCCGTCACCACCGCGTTCGGCGCCATTCTGGGACACATCACCGGTGGCCATCTGGTTTCCGGCGATGAACCCGGCAAGCGTTCGTTTCAGCCGATGAATGTCAATTTTGGCCTGTTTCCGCCTGTCGAAGCACCGAAATCCGAAGGCAAGCGGCTGCGCGGCGCCGAGAAAGCGCAAGCGAGAACGAGGGTGATGACGGCAAGGGCGCTCAACGATTGCAGACAATGGCTGGGCATCACCTGACTTCACCAGTCCCGCCTTGCCACGTCTGACAGTCACGACCTGTGCAGCACCTGCCGCCACTCGCAATAACTGCTGGAATGTCCAGCATTCACCTCAATCGGGAAGCATGGCGGCTTTGCGAAAACAGGGCTTCCCGGGTTATGTCCCACAGTCGCGGCAAGGCCGGGACATCAACGAGGCGCCCGCCAGGATCCTGATTCCGTCTAAGTGACCGCAGCATCCGCGGCACCACCTCCACTGGAAGGAAAGCTGGCAGCACCGCCCCTGGCAAGGCGGTCTTCAGCCTTTGAAACTTTGAATAATGGCTGTCCGCCAATGCAATCATGGCCTCGACGGCGCGCTTGGTCGCCGCCGCATCGCCGGATGCCAGGAGCGTCTCCTGTGACAGGCCGGCTGCGGCAAGGATGTCTTGCGGCACAAAGCCCCTGCCTTTGCTGCGGATGACCGGAAGAAGGCGAATGATGTTTGCAATGCCTGCGGCCACGCCCGCATGGCCCGCCGCTTCGCTGGCAAGGCTTGCCGCAGAACGGTCCAGCACCATCGCGGCGAGTTGAATAATCGCCGATTGAGTGGCGCCCAGATATGCTTCGAGCGCGGTGCGGTCCGGCATCACATCATGATAAACGTCGAATATCCGCGCCTCGCAATAGGCGTCAAACGCGCTCTGCGGCAGATCATGCGCTTGCATGGTGCGCACGAGCGCGGACGCAAGCGGATGGGCTGCCGCCTCGCCGCTGCGCTCGCCATTGGCAACATCGCGCCACCATTGCAGGCGGATCTCTCCTGGCAGCGGATCATGCACGAGATCACAAATGCGCGATACTTCCGCGTCAAAGGCATAGAGCGAAAACAGCGCCTCGCGCTTGTCGGCGGGTGCAAACAGTGTCGAAGTATAGCGATCCCAATTCGCCGCCTTCACCAAATTGCCAAGCGCGCTCATTCCACCGCAATCAGAGCCGCCGCCACGCGCCGTTCCTCGGCCAGCAGCACATTGTAAGTGCGCACCGCAGCACCCGTGCTCATGGGATCGGAAGAAATATGCCGCGCGTGCAAGGCTTCTTTGACGGCTCTCGGAATAGGCTTCAAATCACGGCCCATTCCGAAAAGCAGCACTTCAATGTCCTGCGCTTCCGCCAAAATCCGTTCAATGTCACCAAACTCGAGCACGCTGTCAGAACTTGGGTTCCAGCCATGAATCCCCGACGGCAAGCACAGGATCGACCCTCGATGCGACATGTCGGCAAACCGGAAGCCGCCATTGCCATAGGCATCTATCGGCGCGCGACCGGGAAAATGCGCCGCACGCAGTTCAATGCCCTGTGGCCTGTCACTCATTTCGCTTTCGAAGCAGAAGCGGAAGCGGAAGCCAAGCTGGCATCCACTTCGTTGCCGCCGGGACGCAACCTGAAAAGGATCAGCAACGGGCCCGCCACGAAGATCGATGAATAAGTGCCGACGACAATGCCGAAGATCATGGCGATCGTGAACGAGCGGATGATTTCACCGCCAAATATGCTCAGCGAGCCAAGCGCCATCAGCGTGGTGACACCGGTGAGAACGGTTCGTGACAGCGTTTGGTTCACCGAAAGGTCAAGCAATTCCGAGATCGACATTTTTTTGTAGCGGCGCAGGTTTTCGCGCACCCGGTCGTAAACGACGACGGTATCGTTGAGCGAATAGCCCATGATCGTCAAAATCGCAGCAATCGATGTCAAGTTGAATTCAAAACCGCTGACAACGAAGAAGCCGATGGTCAGAACGATATCATGGCCGGTGGCGATGATGGCGCCAAGGCCGAACTGCCATTCAAAGCGGAACCACACATAGGCGAGGATGGCCATCATTGCCACTATCACGCCGATGAAACCGTTTCGGACAAGCTCACCTGAAACGGTGGCCCCCACCACTTCGACGCGGCGGAACTCGTAATCGTCCTCCAGTGTCGCCCGCACCTGCGCCACGACCGATTGCTCGGCATTCTCGCCAAGGCCAAGAGATTCCACCCGGATCATCACTTCACGCGGCGTGCCGAATTCCTGGACCTGTATGTCGCCAAGGCCAAGTTCGCCCAAGCGATTGCGGATATCTGCAACATCCGCCTTGTCAGACTTGGCCTGCACCTCAATCAGCGATCCGCCCTTGAAATCAATGCCGTAGTTCATGCTGATCGTTGCAAACAGCAGAAGCGCGCCGATCGATGTGATGACCGAAAATGCAAACGCCCAATTGCGAAACTTCATGAACGGAATTTGTGTGACATCCGGGACGAAGCGCACCAGGCCGTTCGGTATTTCCTTTGGCCTTTGCCGCCTGATCCAGGCCGCAACCATCCAACGCGTGAGCGTGAAGGCTGTAAACACGGTTGTGATAATGCCGACCGCAAGCGTCACCGCAAAACCTTTGACCGGCCCGGACCCGAGGAAGAACAACACGACGGCAGCGATCAATGTCGTCAGATTGGCGTCGACAATGGTTGCCAGCGCCCGGGAAAATCCCTGATCCATCGACTGGATGAAAGACTTTCCTTGTCGCCGCTCCTCCCGCACACGCTCATAAATCAGAACATTGGAATCGACCGCCATGCCGACGGTCAGCACAATGCCGGCAATGCCCGGCAATGTCAGCGTCGCGCCCAGTACCGACAGCACCGCGATCACCATCGCCACGTTGGCTATCAGCGCAATATTGGCGATCACACCCAGAAATCCGTAGGCAACCAGCATGAATGAAACCACCAAGACGGCGGCGATTGCGCTGGCGATGACACCGTTGCGGATGGAATCTGCCCCAAGGCCCGGACCCACCGTGCGTTCTTCAATCACGGTCAGCGTGGCGGGGAGCGCACCTGCGCGAAGGAGAACAGCCAGATCATTGGCCCCTTCCACGGTGAAGTTGCCGGAAATCTGCCCGGTGCCCTGCAAGATCGGTTCACGAATGACGGGGGCGGAAATAATCTCCTTGTCGAGAACGATGGCGAATGGTCTGCCGACATTCTGCTGGGTCGCCTGGCCGAAACGCTGCGCGCCCTTGGTGTCAAACCTGAAGGACACCAGCGGTTCACTTGTCTGCTGGTCAAAGGAGGCCTGCGCATCAACAAGATTTTCACCAGATACGATGACGCGGCTCTCCACCAGATAGGGAACCGGCGGATCATCCTGCGAATAAAGCACCTCGGAACCAGCAGGCGGACGGCCGTTGACAGCGTCTTCCACAGACATGGTTTCATCCACCATCTGGAAAGTCAGTTTGGCAGTCTGACCAAGGATTTCCTTGAGCCTCTGTGGATCTTGAAGTCCGGGAACCTGCACCAGAATGCGATCTTTGCCCTGGCGCTGGATCAGGGGCTCGGTGGTGCCCAGTTCATTGACGCGGCGCGCGACAACTTCAATGGATTGACTTGCCGCTGAACTGATCCGGTAATCCAAACCCTGATCTGTCAATCTCAGAAGAAGTGCGCCAGCCCCGCCTTCGTCGATTTCGACCTCGACGACGTTGCCGGAACCAAGCAGCGTGGCATTTGCGGGCTGGGTTAGTTCTGCAAGCGCTGTTTTGGCGTCCGCAACCTTGGCTGGGTCGTTGATCTTTACCCGCACATCCTGCTTGCCTGCGGCAAGACCCGAGTATTCGATCTTGGCATCACGCAAGAGACGGCGCACATCATCGCGAACGGTGTTGACGCGGTCCGTGACCAAAGCTTCCCGCTCAACCTGCAAAAGAATATGAGAGCCGCCCTGCAAATCAAGGCCAAGCGGCATTGTGCGCTTGGGCAGCCAGTCCGGCAGCCCGTCCAGTTGCTGCTGGCTAAAGAAATTTGGCAATGTGCAAAGCACGGCGACGGCCACAGTCAGCCAGATCAGAATGGTTTTCCAGCGAGCAAAATGCAGCATGTCTTCGTATCTTTCGCTGTCGCAGACGCGTCGCGGCCGCCGACCTGACTTTGTTAGTTGTTCTTGTTGTCGGCGACCGGCGTGCCTTTGACACGCACATCAGAGATCATCGAGCGCACGACGCGCACCTTCACACCCTGGGCGATTTCGACTTCGGCTTCACCGTCATCGATGATCTTGGTCACCTTGCCCAACACGCCGCCGCCGGTGACGACCGTATCGCCGCGTTGGACAGCAGCCAGCATTTGCTCCCGCTTCTTCATTTGCGTGCGCTGCGGGCGGATAATGAGAAAATACATAATGATGAAGATAAGCACGAACGGAAATATGCTCATGAAAATGTCAGTGCTGCCGGCTCCGCCGGCGGCTTGGGCATAGGCTGGGGTGATCAACATGCAAAACTCCGCGAATTCTTCTGGCTGATTTGCCTCTGGGCGAGTGGCCGGAATATACTGTTCGGCGCTGCCAATACAACGCCGCGACCCGACTTACCACACTTTTCGACCCGGCTTTGCCGGCCGCAATCCAAAGAAAGCCAGAAATGAGCGACGATGCATTGAAATCCATGGGCGAAAAGCTCGAAAGACTGATCGCGGCCGTTTCCAGGCTGTCGCCGCCCGACCTTGGCTTGCCTGACTTTGATTCTGCCGGGTGCTTTGTTTGGGAGGCTGAAGGCCGTCACCTTCAGCCCATCCGCAAGGTCAACCGCGTCGCGCTGAAACTTATCCGCGGAGTCGATCACGTCCGAGACATCCTCCATGACAACACCCGCCGTTTCGCCGAAGGCTTGCCTGCCAACAACACGTTACTCTGGGGTGCACGCGGCATGGGCAAATCTTCGCTGGTCAAAGCCGTTCATGCCGACATCGAAGGCGCAAGGACAGGCGATATGCAGCCGCTGAAGCTTGTCGAAATTCATCGCGAAGACATCAACACCTTGCCGAAATTGATGAACCTCCTGCGCGATCAGCCCTATCGTTTCATCCTGTTTTGCGATGACCTGTCCTTTGACGCCGGCGACACCTCGTACAAGGCGCTGAAGGCAGCGCTGGAGGGCGGCGTCGAGGGCCGCCCCGCCAACGTGGTCTTCTACGCCACGTCAAACCGCCGTCATCTCCTGCCGCGCGACATGATCGAGAACGAACGATCCACCTCAATCAACCCCTACGAGACGGTAGAGGAAAAAGTCTCGCTCTCCGACCGGTTCGGTCTGTGGCTTGGTTTCCACAAATGCAGCCAGGATGAGTATCTCGACATGGTGGAGAGTTACGCCAAACACTACGCCCTCAAGATTGCGCCTGAAACCTTGACAGCCGAGGCGCTCGAATGGGCAACCACGCGCGGCAGCCGCTCCGGGCGCGTGGCGTTTCAGTTTATCCAGGATTTGGCGGGGCGTCATAATATTCGCTTGGAATAGTGCACTTCCAGGAAGACTGGGAACCGGTTTTCTGTCCGGATATGAGGAAAAACGAATTGCCAGGCCCGCCGTTGGTGATGTTCAACAGGCATTGCCAATGTCTGCCGGGGCGATTTTCCGGCAATTGTCAGATATCACCCGCCCTGCTCGACAAATCCCGCGATCTCCGCCAGAAACACCTTGCCGAACTCTTTCAGCTTGGCCGCGCCAACGCCATGTACTTCGCCAAAATCGTCATGGGTTTGCGGCATGCGGGTTGCCATATCAATAAGCGAGCGGTCCGAGAAGACCACATAGGCCGGAACCCGCCTCGCACCCGCGAGCTTTGAGCGCAGCGCCTTGAGACGGGTCAAGAGCGCATCTTGGCGCGGTTCGAAACCGGCTGCGGCCATGGCGCTTGCTCGCGCTTTGCGCCTGCTCGTGCGGATCATGTCGCGGCGGTAGCGGAACTCACCCTCGCCGCGCATCAACGCCCGGCCCTTGTCCGAAACCGACAAGCCGCCATAGCCGCCAACGTCGTGAACAAGAAATCCTGCGCCCACCATTTGCCGCAACAGGGTTTGCCACTCCGTCCGCTGCCGGCCTGCGCCGGAGCCGAAGACCGCTAGGTCCACGTGATTGAGCGCCACAGCCTTCTCATTGGCTTTGCCGAGCAGCACATCGACAACATGCACC
>JANNRN010000299.1:0-2671 GCA_031401375.1 Phyllobacteriaceae bacterium
CCGATCACGCAGACAAGGCTCATCAGCGTCAGATAGATCATGCTGGCGACCGCGGCCTTGTTGCGCCAAAGCCGCCTTGCGGCATCAGCCCAGAGCGACCGCGACCCGGCGCTACTCATAGCGCACCCTCGGGTCGATCAGCCCGTAGATAATGTCGACGATCAGATTGAAAACAATGGTGAAAACCGCAATCATCACCACTGTTCCCATCACCAGCGTGTAATCGCGGTTGATGGCAGCCTCGATGAAGTAGCGGCCGACGCCCGGAATCTGGAAGATGGTTTCGACAATGACCGAGCCTGTCACAAGGCCGGCCGCCGCCGGGCCTGCAAAGGAGACGATCGGCAACATCGCGCCGCGCATGGCATGACGCACGATGACTGACCAGTCAGACAGGCCCATGGCGCGCGCCGTCCGGATGTGGTTTGAGCGCAAGGCTTCGATCATCGAACCGCGCATGAGTCGCGCAATGATGGCAATATAGGGCAAGGCAAGGGTCAGAACCGGGCCGACCTGATTGACGAAAGCGCCGCCGTTCCATCCTCCCACGGGCAACCATTTGAGCGTCAGACCAAAATAGATCTGGATGAGCGGTGCAATGACAAAGGTCGGGATCGTGCTGCCGGCCGTTGCAAGCGTGATCACGGCGTAATCTGCCGCCTTGTTTTGTTTCAGCGCCGCAATGACGCCCAGCACGATGCCAACCACCAGCGCCAATATCAGCGCGGTCATCCCGAGGCGGATGGATACCGGCAGACCAGCGCGGAAAAGCTCGGCAACGGTGAAGTCGGGCAGCACATAGCTTGGGCCAAGGTCCCCGTGCAGAAGATTGTTGAGATAGTAGAGATATTGGCGCCACAGCGGCTCATCGAGGTGATAGACCCGCTCCAGATTTGCCTTGATGACGGGCATCAAGCCCTTTTCCTGATTGAAAGGTCCGCCCGGAGCCAGTCGCATGAGGAAAAAACTGAGGGTGACGACGACAAACAACGTCGGTATCGCCGTCAGCAACCGCTTCAGCACATATCTGAGCATTGATGTTCCCCAACCGCGATGTGGACCGGCAGGATCGTTCCTGCCGGTCCTGACCAATTATTCCTTGGTAATGTAGCGGCTTGGGTGAACGTCCATCACATTCTCTTCGAACCCTTTGATTTTGCTCGAGACAATGTTGTGATTGCTGTAATAGAGCAGCGGCATGACCGGCAAGTCCCGCATCAGGATGGCCTCCGCCTTTGCCAGATGCTCCATGCGCTTTGCCGGATCAGCTTCGCTTGCGGCGGCAGCGAGCAGATCGTCATACTCCTTGTTGGCGTATTCGCCGTAATTATTGCCGGCGCCGGTTTTGCCGAGGTCCAGAAATGACGAAGGATCCTTGTAATCGGCATTCCAGCCGGCGCGCGCGACATCGAAATCGCCCTTTTGCTCAAGATAGCTATAATGCGTCTTGCCGTCGGTATTGGTCAGCGTCACTTCAAAGCCGAAGGGCTTGAGCATGTCCTGAAATGCAACTGCAGTGTTCTTGTGGTTGTCCGACGTGTTGAAGCGAAGCTCCAGCTTCATCGGCTTTTCCGGCGAAATGCCAAGTTCGGTGAAAATCTTCTTCGCCTCGTCTTCGCGGTCGATCTGGGACTTGTCCGCATAGTCCGTCTTGCTGGTTGTGTATCCGGCAACGCCAGGAGGCACCATGGAGTAGGCCGGGATCATGGCATTTTGCCAGACTTTTTCGGCCAGATAGTCACGGTCCAGCGCCATGGAAATGGCGTGCCGCAGTTTGATGTTGGTCCAAGGCTCCTTGTTGCCCTTGAAGATATAATAGTAGGTGCCGAGCAACGGACTGATGCTTATTTGCTCACCGAACTTGGTTTTCAGTTCTGCGAGTTGCTCGGTCGGAAAATCGTTGTTGGAATCAAGTTCCCCCGCCTCAAACCGCTTCACCGCGGCGGATCTGTCTTCGGCGGTCATATAGTTGACGACGTCCAGTTTCACAGCGGCCGCATCATAGAACTTCGGATTCTTGATCAGTTTCACCTTGTCGTTTGGCGTGAACTCGGCAAGCGTGAACGCGCCGTTCGAGACCATGTTGCCGGGCTTGACCCAATCATCGCCAAACTTCGTCACATTCGCTTCGCTGATCCCGTATGACGCCTGATGGGTCAGCATTTCGAGAAAGTACGGCGTCGGGGCGTTCAGCGTGATTTCGAGCGTCAGGTCATCAATCGCCTTGACCCCCAAAGTATCCGGCTTTGCGGTCCCCGCAGTGACGTCCTTGGCATTGACGATCGGCTCGATAATATAGGCATATTCCGAGGCGGTAGCCGGATCGACAACACGGCGAAGTGAGAATAGGAAATCCTTTGCTGTAACGGGCGAACCATCCGACCAGACGCCATCCTTGCGCAATGTGAACGTATAGACTTTGCCGTCGGGCGACACTGTCCAGCTCTCGGCGGCGCCAGGTATCAGGCTTGCGCTGGCATCATGCATGACCAGACCGGAAAACAGGTCCCTGATGATGTTGGCCTCTTCCACAGTCGCTGTCTTGTGCGGGTCGAGCGATTGCGGATCAGAATTGGCGCCCCGGTTGTAAACCATTTCCGCCGAAGCCAGCGACAAGCTCGCACTGATGAGCGCGGTCGCAAGAAGTGAAGTCCAAAGCTTTGATTTCATA
>JANNRN010000300.1:0-1931 GCA_031401375.1 Phyllobacteriaceae bacterium
TCCGCAGGATTCTATAGCACAAAATTCGAAGGCAAACCGCGCCATTTTCGCCATGTCGACCGTTTCGTCAAACACGACAATGCCGCCATGGCCGACCATGGCATTGGCGGCGGCCAGCGCCTCATAGTCCATCGGCAGGTCAAGCATGGCCTCGCTGACATAGGCGCCGAGCGGCCCGCCAATCTGCGCGGCGCGAAAGGGTTTACCGGTCATCGTGCCGCCGCCGAACGTCTCGATCAGATCACGGATGGTGACACCAAACGCCTTTTCGACCAGGCCGCCATATTTGACATTGCCGGCCAGTTGAAACGCCAGCGTGCCGCGCGAGCGGCCCATGCCGAAATTCTTGTAAAACGCCGCTCCCTTGGCGAGGATGATCGGCACGGAGGCGAGCGTCAGCACATTGTTGACCACAGTCGGCTTGCCGAACAGGCCCTTGTGCGCCGGTATCGGTGGCTTGGCGCGCACCAGCCCGCGCTTGCCCTCAAGGCTTTCCAGCATCGAGGATTCTTCGCCGCAAATGTAAGCGCCAGCGCCACGGCGGATGTGAATATCGAACGCCTTTCCGGAACGGCCGGCATTCTCGCCGAGCCAGCCGGCCCGGCGCGCCAGAACAACAGCTGCGCCCATCGTCTTGATGGCATCGGGATATTCGGAGCGGATGTAGATGTTGCCCTCGGTGGCCCCGCTCGCCAGACCGGCAATCGTCATGCCTTCGATCAGACAGAACGGATCGCCTTCCATGACCATCCGGTCGGCGAATGTGCCGCTGTCACCCTCGTCGGCATTGCAGGTGACATATTTCTGGTCGGACTTTGCCTCAAGCACCGTCTTCCACTTGATGCCCGCCGGGAACCCCGCGCCGCCGCGTCCACGCAATCCGGAGTCAAGCACTTCCGCTACGACAGCGGCTGGCTCCATGGCAATCGCCTTCTTCAATCCCTCAAAACCGCCATTCGAAATATAGGCGTCAAGGTCGAGCGGATCGGCAAGTCCGGCGCGAGCGAACGTTAGACGCTCCTGATTCTTAAGATATGGAATATCCTCAGTCAGGCCAAGATTGAGGCGGTGCGAATTTCCCTTTTCAAAAGCCGCTTCAAAAAGTGAGGCAACATCAGAGACGTCGACCGGCCCATACGCCACGCGCCCCTCCTCGGTTTCGACCTCGACCAGCGGCTCCAGGAAGAACATGCCGCGCGAGCCGTTGCGTTTGACCACAACATCAAGCCCGCGCTTTTTCGACTCATTTTCAATGGCTTGCGCCACATCGTTCGCACCGATGGAAACGGCGGCGGAGTCTTTGGGAACCCAGACAACAATGCTCATCGGGTGGCCTCGGCAACACGCGTCTCAAGATTTTCAGCGCTCATTCTTCCATACATCTTGCCGTTGATCATCGCAGCCGGCGCCAGCGCGCAATTGCCAAGACAATAGGTCGCCTCGACGGTCAATGAGCCATCGGCCGACGTCTCACCGATTTTCAATCCGTGATTGGCAAGGAAGCGTTCGATCATCTGGAACGCACCCATCGACTGGCACGCCTCGGCGCGGCAGACGGTGACCACCACCTTGCCTTGCCGCTGGCTCTTGAAATCATGATAAAAGCTCATCACGCCATGCACATCGGCGCGCGACAGATTGAGCGCCTCGGCAATCACCGGCACTGCCGCTTGCGGCACAAAACCGGCTTCATGCTGCACGTCATGCAGGATCTCGAGAAGCGCATCAGGCCGAAACCCGTGCCGCGCGCAGATGGCTTTTGCATCGACGCTGGAATTTGCTGCAGTTTGATGTGCCATTCTCGCTCCCGAGGGTTCGAAACAGGCGATTTCGAACGCTTGCCGCTTAAACGCGCAATGATGTCAAAAATCAAATCGGAAGTATCGATGACGTCATAGGCGGCATCAATGACCGAGCCGGGAAATCAAGGC
>JANNRN010000301.1:0-3599 GCA_031401375.1 Phyllobacteriaceae bacterium
ATTTGAAGACGCCCATGAAACCCGTCGCCATTGCCTTCGCGTTGCCCTCGGCCGTTCTGCCCGGCGCGCAATTTGCCGATGCCTATGTTCTCAACGTTGAAGGACAGCGGCTTGATGCGATGACGGCTGCACGCCGCGCAATCGACCGGGCACCGGCATGGATCAACAGGCTGCTAAGGCTGCGCAATATCCTGATGCAGCCATTCGGGCTCAAACCGGGGGTGAAAACCAAGGTGGGTGACGTTTCGGTGGAGCGCATCGGCATTTTTCCGGTGATCAGCAAATCGCCGCGGCGCATTGTGCTCGGACTTGACGACAAGCATCTGGACTTCCGCCTGCTCGTCGATGTCAAGGATATCGGCGGCGGCAGGCAGGCCATCACAGCATCGACATTGGTCAAGACGCATAATGCGCTCGGACGGCTTTACCTCAGCGTCGTCAAGCCATTTCACCGGATCATCGTTCGAGCCATGCTGGCCAAGGTCAGCGGATAGTTATTTGGCCGCAGCCGTCACCACATAGCCTGCCTGGCGGAACAATTCGACCAGGCCCTTGTCCCCCGGCAGGTGCAGCGCGCCGACGGCGATAAAGGCATTGCCTTCACCGAGGATTTTTTCGGCCCGCGCGGCCATGACCTTGTTGCGGGCATTGACCATGATTTCCTCGAACTTGCCATAGGCTTCATCGCTCATGCTGGCCATGCCCTTGTCGGAAAGGCTTTTCATGAAGGGCATGATGAGGCCCGGGCGCCCCTCGACATAGAGCGCGATCATGGTCTCCATAATGTCGTCCATCTTGTCGCCCATCGCCACCATCTCCACCAGGCTCCGCATTTGCAGGTCCATCGGCACCGAGTTCATGGCGTTGATCTGTTCTCCGATCGTCTCGAGACCATCGATCTTTTTGCCCGCCGCCTTGGCATCCTGCGCCAGCTTGATGTCAAGAAACGGCGCGCCGCCCTTTTTGCGCTGCATTTCGCAGGCCGGCAGCGCAATCATCGACGAGATCATCCAGGGCCGCATCTTGTTTACGGTGACGAGCGGAATGCCGCGCGCCGTGAGGCCCTTGTTCAGCTTTTCGGCGTCATTCTTGGTCAAAAGCGAGGTCAGCGTTGTCTGATCGGTGAACATGATGAGTTCGGGCCTGCCGAGCATGGCGAGGGCCGCCGCCTTTTGATCAATGATTTCAGTCGATTCAATGACAACCGTGTCCGCGCGGTCAAAGGCGGTCCTTGCCTCAGGCGTCAGATTGATGACGCGCGGGTCCGTCAAGTGCATGGTGCCGAACAGAAACGACGGCTTGATGCCGGTTTTCTCGATCTTCCACAGCCGGTAATCGCCATTTGGCGTCTTCGCGGCTTCCGCCTCCAACCTTGCATAGGCGGCGGGATCGCCCGTTTGCATTGCAGCGGTGAGGTTTACGCCTTTACAGGCAGTTTCTTCGGCATTTGCCTTGCTGGACGCAACCAACAGAACCGCAAGAAAGCTTGCGAAGAACAGCGTATTGACCAGCGCGACGAGGCGCAGCGCGGATTCGGGACGGCGAAGGCCGCTGAGGAGGGCGAAGGCTGGGATCATGCGGGCATTTTACGGGGGAAAGTGACGAGAAAGAGTTAAGGCGGAGAGCGAAATTTTCATGGTCACCGTCTTCAGTACGTCGCGCCGCTTCCCGAAATATCGGGCACCGCGCCACAGGAGAACGGACACTCTTCGCTTGCCAGCCAGCAGACAAGGCTCGCCACTTCGTCCACGGCGCCGAAGCGGTCCATCGGGATTTTCGACAGCATGAAATCGATGAAGCTTTGCGGCACCTGATCGATGATCGGTGTTTGCACCGCAGCCGGGTTGACGCAATTGACGGTGACATTGGTCTTGGCAATCGCCTCGCCAATGCCCGAAGCTCCACCCGTGATGACGGCCCGCCGGTTGGCGAAACGCATGAATGTTGGCTCTTGTTGTTGGCGCAGATCATGTTGTTGCGGTGGGAGAAAGGCAAGGATCATCGGAGGCGGCGAGCCGCCTTTCTATTCAGATCGCTGAATTGTGTTTGCCCTTCTTTCTTTCAAGGCACTGACGAATGAAGCCCGAATTGTTTCATACAGTCGATACGGAAGGTGGCCGTAGGCTACGCTGCTTGCGTCTCCTCGTATGGCGGGCCTTAGGTCGGGCCCTGGCCAGGAAAAGCGGTTCGCTTCATTGACCATTACCCATGAGCGCGCGTCATCAAGACCAAGCCGGCGTTTCACCGCGGATGGAATTTCGATTGCATATTTCAAATCTTCTGGCGCCGCGTGTGTGATTGGAAGCACCACGACGGTATCTTGACCTTCTTTCGCCGTAGCGGCCAGCACGATGGCGCAGGGCCGGTCTTTCACGCCTTCCTCTTGTCCGCGCTTATGCTCAGCCATCCATAGATAGCTGTAGCGGATTACCAGGCCCGGGACAGGTTCTGGAAAGGCCACGCCTTACTCATCGAGCTCGTGGTCAAACGCCTTCGACGACTCCGGGGCGCGGGTAGCCTCAAGGGCTGCAATGTCAGTATCGGTGAAATCGTCCAGGCTCAATACTTCCCGGTCACGGCGTTTGAGGCGATGGTATTCCTCCGTTGAAATCATCACAGTTCGCTCCCGGCCATTGCGCGTGACAGCCACTGGCTGCGTCAAAGCGATATCCTGATATCGGCCAATGTTCCGCTGGAACTCTGCGGCGGAAACTTTGAGTATCGTTGGCATGGCGACAATCCTTTTTATGGATTATGCATGAAATGCATGAACCATGCAAAGAAGAAGTTTAGTGTTGCGACCTTCAAAATCTACAAAATACCGCAAAAATTGACAATATTTCAATTTAAGGCTGCAAACTGGTTTGAACCGAGACGATTGTCCGACGTTAAGCGTCAAACCAAACGGGATTCATGCGCGATCTGATCGCACTCAAGCCCGCGGATGCGCCGCAGCCCAGGCGCTGAGCAACCGCTTGGAATCAACGGCCGTGTAAATCTGCGTTGTCGAGAGGCTTGCATGGCCGAGCAGCTCCTGGATCGAGCGCAAATCACCGCCTGCCGACAGAAGATGGGTGGCGAAGGAATGGCGCAGCGCATGCGGCGTTGCAGTGTCGGGCAAGCCCAGCGCCGAGCGCAGCTTGACCATTTCGCGCTGGATGATCGCCGCATGCAATAGGCCGCCGCGCGCACCGCGAAACAACGGCGTCCTGCCGTGAAGATCATAGGGGCAGAGTTTGCGATAGTTGTCGATGGCGGTGTGAATGGCAGCGAGCAGCGGCACAATCCGTGTCTTTGACCCCTTGCCCAAAATGTTCAAGGTGCGCTGGCCGCAGTGGATGTCATCGGCGGCAAGGTTGAGCGCCTCGGAAATGCGCAGCCCGCAACCATAAAGGAGAGTCAGCACCGCGACATTGCGGGCGGCGATCCAGGGTTCGTCGACAAGTTCGCCGGCTGAGGCGGCGACGGACAGCGCCTTGTCGACGGCGAGCGGCTTGGGCAGGGATTTGGGCTGCTTGGGCGCGCGCAGCGCCCGTGCCCCGGCGGCATTGACCAGACCTTCGCGTTCGAGATGTTTGAGAAACGAGCGCACACCGGCA
>JANNRN010000302.1:0-2659 GCA_031401375.1 Phyllobacteriaceae bacterium
CACCGCATCCAGCGACTGCGCCCCGCATATGCCGCAACCCGAACGGCCGGTCAGTGTGCGGCGTCGCCCTTCAGCGCGCGCCAATGCACCGGCCTCCACGTCGATATTCACGAGAAAACCATCCGCCGCCTCGGCAATCCGGATGCTGCCAATTTCGCTGGTTGACGCTGCGATTCCTTCGGTGATTGTGAAGCCGACCGCAAAATCTTCAAGGTCGGCGGGTGTGACCATCATCACGGCAAACGACGCGCCGTTATAGAGGATGGCGGCAGGCGCTTCTTCGGCCAGTTTCCACACTTGCGGGCGCACGCCGTCTTTTGAATGCACGCCCCCGCTGACATGTGGCGAGACTTCATGGCGTGCATCGTCTAAGCGGACGATTTTCATGATGCCAAGCTGGGCCTCGGCGCGCGACACCCCCCTCTGCCTGCCGGCATCTCCCCCGCGAGAGGGGAGATCGGCTGTTCTGCCGCTTTCCCATTTGCCTGCAACGGTGCAAGAAAAAGCGAAAACGCGTCCGCTTGAAAATCTCCCCCCTCGCGGGGGAGATGTCCGGCAGGACAGAGGGGGGCGCCTCGCGCTGAGCTCGGCATCCTCCACATGAAGTTCACTCCGCCGCAGCGATGTTGAAGTGCGTCTCGTCCATGCTTTCGCGCTCGCGCTGCCAATCCGATGGCATGTTCGAACGCGTCAGCTGCACCGCCGTCACCTTGTATTCAGGGCAATTGGTTGCCCAGTCGGAAAACTCGGTGGTGATGACGTTGGCGCCTGACAGCGGATGGTGGAACGTCGTGTAGACGACGCCCTGCGGCATGCGCTCGGTGATCGTTGCCTTGAGCGTCGTTGCGCCCATGCGGCTGCCGATCGAGACAAAATCGCCTTCGCCGATGCCGCGCTCCTCGGCGTCATGCGGATGGATTTCGATCAGATCCTGCGGATGCCAGCGCGAATTTTCGGTGCGGCGGGTTTGCTGGCCGACATTGTACTGGGACAGAATTCGCCCCGTTGTCAGGATCAGCGGGAAGTGCCGGTTGGTGCGCTCATCCGTCGGCACATATTCGGTGATCATGAAGCGGCCCTTGCCGCGCACAAAACCGTCGACATGCATGATCGGCGCGCCATTCGGGAACTTTTCGTTGACCGGCCATTGCAGCGATCCTTCCTTGTCGAGACGGGCGAACGACACGCCGGCAAAGGTTGGCGTCAACCGGGCGATCTCGTCCATGATGTCGGCAGGCGCGTTGTAGCGCATGTCATAACCCATGGCGCGGGCGAGCTTGCACACCAGTTCGGACTCGGAGATGCCGGACTTTTCCTTCATCACCGGACGCACGCGGTTGATGCGGCGTTCGGCATTGGTGAAGGTGCCGTCCTTTTCGAGAAACGATGTTCCCGGCAGGAACACATGCGCAAACGCGGCGGTTTCATTGAGGAAGAGGTCCTGCACGATGACGCATTCCATCGCCTCAAGCGCCGCCGAGACGTGCTTGGTGTTGGGATCGGACTGGGCAATATCCTCGCCCTGCACGAACAGGCCCTTGTAGGTGCCGTCAATGGCGGCAGCGAACATGTTGGGAATGCGAAGGCCCGGATCAGGTGACAGCGTGACACCCCAATCGGCTTCAAATTGGCCGCGCACTTCAACGTTGGATATGTGCCGGTAGCCGGGAAGCTCATGCGGGAACGAGCCCATATCGCAGGAGCCCTGCACATTGTTCTGGCCGCGCAGCGGGTTTACACCAACGCCGTCACGCCCGATATTACCGGTCGCCATGGCAAGGTTGGCCATGGACATCACCATGGTCGAACCCTGACTGTGTTCCGTCACCCCGAGGCCATAGTAAATCGCGCCGTTCCTGGCATTGGCAAACAGACGCGCCGCGCCGCGCAGGTTCTCCGCCGTCGTGCCAATAGCTTCGGCCAATGACTCCGGTGAGTTCTTCTTCAAGGAAACAAATTCGCGCCAGCGGTTGAATTCCATCAGGTCGCAGCGCTCATTGACGAATTTCTCGTCAACCAGTCCTTCGGTGACAATCACATGCGCAATCGCATTCATCACAGCGACATTGGTGCCGGGCAGCAGCGGAACATGGAATGCCGCCTGAATATGCGGCGACTTCACCATGTCGATCTTGCGCGGATCGCAGACAATGATCTTCGCGCCCTGGCGCAGGCGTTTCTTCATGCGCGAGGCAAACACCGGATGTCCGTCGGTCGGATTGGCGCCGATCAAGAGCATCACATCGGTTTTGTCCACCGACTTGAAATCCTGCGTGCCCGCCGAGGTGCCAAAGGTTTTCGACAGTCCATACCCGGTCGGCGAATGGCAGACACGCGCGCACGTATCGACATTGTTGTTGTGAAAGGCCGCGCGGATCATCTTCTGCACAACGTAAACTTCTTCATTGGTGCAGCGCGACGACGTGATGCCGCCAATGGAATCGACGCCGTATTTCGCCTGAATGGACTTGAGCTTGGCCGCCGCAAAGTTGATCGCTTCATCGACCGAAACAACACGCCATTCATCGGTGATCTTTTCGCGGATCATCGGCGTGGTGACGCGGTCCTTGTGGGTGGCGTACCCAAACGCAAAACGGCCCTTGACGCAGGAATGGCCTTCGTTTGCCCCGCCATCCTTGTCCGGCACCATGCGGATGAC
>JANNRN010000303.1:0-1713 GCA_031401375.1 Phyllobacteriaceae bacterium
TCGCCGAACTGGTTGAACACGAACAGCGGATGGTAGCACGTGCATTCGTAATGGCCGTTCCAGACGCTCATCTCCTGCTCGCCATGAGTGGGGCTGACGCTCGAATCCATATCCAGCACGATGCCGCGTGTCGAGCGGCGGTCATGAACCCGGTCGATCCATTGGCCGGACAGGGTAGAGAGTGCCGAGAGGTTCTTTTCCGCCGAGAGCCACTTTGTCTCGAAGCGGCCCATCTGGCTTGATGACGCCGCACGACCTGCAGTCGCCTTGCCACCGACAATCCAGCGCATCGCCGGATCATGGCGCAGGCGCTCGGCATCATTGACATCCTCATATCCGGCAAGCCGTCCGAACACCGATTGCCGCAGCAACCCGACCAGAGCATGGCGGCCGTTCCTGCCGGTGCGGGCGTCAGCGAGCATCTCACCTGCCATTGTGCTGAGACCGAGGGCATCATCGAGTTCGCGATAAGCCAGCAGTCCCGCATCGGAGGTGATGACCGACCCGCGAAACTGCAGCGTCAGTCTGCGGTCGAAATCAAGCCTGAGAACGCCATCATTTGATTCACCCATCGGGTTCTCCATGACAGCCTCGCTTGATTCAGTATAACATCTTGATTCCTATACATGAATCGCACTGATTTTGCCAGAAATCAGCATGTTATCTGGCGAATGCGGGGTAGAGTCCGTTTTCAAGGAGACGGACGAATGAAGCGCAGCAGATTCAGTGACGAGCAGACTATCGGGGTATTGAAGGAGCTGGAGTCCGGAATGGCGACGGCGGAGGTTTGCCGCCGTCACGGGATCAGCCCTGCGTGTTGATTTGCACTCGGAAGTGACCCGGGTTTTTCGCTGAGAACTGACCCGCCTGAAGGTTTTGTTCTGCGGGTTATGCTGGGGTCAGGTCTGCTCTTCGGTAAATCTGCTCTTCCTCATCAGAATCTCCTCGTTGTTCAGTCCGAGAAAATTCTACTTTCAAACCCCTTTGGTCTAGGGGGGATTACCATCCCAATGATGAATGCGGTCGCACGGTATTCTGGTGCCGCGCTTAGCTCGTCACGGCGATGCCTGCGAGCGCGACGGCGATGAAGACCCGGCGCAGCGTGTCGTATCAAGGAAGGCTCGAGACTGGCCGCGTTACTTCCCGTCTATCAAAGGCCCGCTGATCTTTTGGACGTTGGTTCGTGCCAGGACGTTTCGCACATTTGACACTTGCCAGGTGCGCCCACGTGCGGTGCGTGTTCCGCGATCGTTGAGGGCGGCGGCAATTGCTCGCAGGCTCGTGATGCCGGAACGCCGGATCGAGGCAATGACCGGCAGGACAGCTTCTGCAAAACGATCTGCCTCCTGGATGCAAACTTCCCGGCCGCGTGTCGCCGCTGTTGCAGCGTTTGTCGGATTGCCGAGTTTGCGGCCATTGGCTTTTCGCGAGGCGAGGGCGGCCCGGGTGCGCTCGGAAATCATACGGCGCTCCTTTTCTGCGAGAGCCGCATAAAGGTGCAGCATGAACGGATCAGCGTCTGCGCCAAGTTCGGCGACGATGAACGGAACACGTTGGGCCATCAGTCCGGAAATGAAGGCGACGTCGCGCGACAGGCGATCAAGTTTGGCGACAACGACGGGACACCTGGCTTTGCGTGCGGCCTCAAGGGCTTGTGCGAGCATCGGCCGGCGATCAATTGCATCGGCGCCCTTGCCGGTTTCGACTTCGACG
>JANNRN010000304.1:0-4518 GCA_031401375.1 Phyllobacteriaceae bacterium
GCGGGCGTTCGAGCGGTCCGGCAAAACCTGGTCAAAAGAGGCCTTGAAGTCCGTGCTGCACCGGCTCGCCCGCAAGGACGTCGAAGACGTGATGGCCTCGGTCGGCCAGGGCGAAATCTCCTCGATTGATGTGATGCGCGCGCTGTTCCCGGATTACAAGGAGGATCGGGTATCCTCGCCTGCGGCGACAGCGCCGAAGGAGGAAGGCTGGTTCAACCTTCGAAATGCGGCCGGCATGCTGTTCAAGCTGCCCGGCCGCGCCGAAGCGCGCAAGCAGGCAAAAGAAACCGGCGCTGCCGTGCCCATCCGCGGTGCGGGAAATGATCTTCCGGTGAAATTCGCCGATGAGGGCGCGGTTCCGGGCGACCGCATCGTCGGTATTCTGCATCCGGGGTCCGGCATTACAATTTTTCCGATTCAGTCTCCGGCCCTTATCGCCTATGACGACCAGCCGGAACGATGGATCGACGTGCGCTGGGATATTGAGGAAGGTATGAAGGAGCGTTTTCCCGCGCGCGTCAGCGTGACCGCGCTCAACGAGCCGGGCTCGCTCTCCGAGATTGCCCATGTCATTGCGGCGAACGAGGCCAATATCCATAAACTCGCCATGGGAAACACGGCGCCGGACTTTACCGAAATGCTGTTTGATCTCGAGGTTTGGGATGTCAAACACCTCAATCGCCTTATTGCGCAAATCAAGGAGAAGGCCTGTGTATCGGCAATCAAGCGGGTCTATGGCAGCGGCGCAGCGGGGAGCAGTCGATGAAGGTTGAGGAAGTTCTGGACATTTTCCGCTCCGCCGGCGCCATTCTGGAGGGGCACTTCATTCTTTCGTCCGGCCTGCGCAGCCCGGTCTTCCTGCAAAAGGCGAGGGTCTTCATGCACGCCGACAAGACCGAGCGGCTTTGCAAGGCGCTGGCGGAAAAGATCCGCAGTGCTGGACTTGGCCGGATTGACTATGTTGCGGGCCCGGCAATTGGCGGGCTGATCCCGGCCTATGAAACATCGCGCCACCTTGATGTTCCGGCGATTTGGGTCGAGCGCGAGGGCGGCGAGTTCAAGTTGCGCCGGTTCGAGATCGAAAAGGGTGCGCGCGTTGTCATTGTCGAGGACATCGTGACAACGGGCTTGTCGATCAGGGAGACAATCGATTGCCTGAGGGCCAATGGCGCGGAAATTGTCGCCGCCGCCTGCATCATTGACCGCTCCGCAGGCAAAGCGAACGTCGGCGTGCCGTTGATTGCGTTGGCGCAGTACGAAGTGCCAGCTTACCGCGCCGACGAATTGCCGCCGGAATTGGCCTCTATTCCGGCCGTGAAGCCTGGCAGCAGAAATCTTTGATTCGTCGATTATTTTGCCATTTTTTGGCTGCAGCCGTATAGAATATAGTCAGAACCGGGTCTGGACGGACAAAAGCAGTTGATCCTCAAGCGAGCACAACCTGAATCATTGATCGCGCGGCTGCGGCTGGCTCTGTGGCCGCGTCGGTCGTTTTCGCGGTCAATTCGCTATTTTGGCAAGCGCATCGTCAGGTTGCACGCCTCTCCCCATGCGATCGCCATCGGCCTTGCCGCCGGAATTTTCGCCGCGTGTTCGCCCCTGCTCGGCCTGCACATCGTCATTGCCTTGGCTATCGCCTGGGTTTTGTCAGGCAATCTGGTCGCCGCGGCGCTTGGCACTGCGCTTTGCAATCCGCTGACATTTCCGTTCATCATTGCCGGCGATGTCAAACTGGGCTCGCTCATCCTGCATAAGACGGTCATAGCCGGCGCGCCGCCGGAGATGATCGGCAGCCTTTGGAGCGGCGAGCACTTGGCGCGTATCTGGCAGCCGTTTCTCAAGCCGATGCTGGTCGGATCCATTCCAATCGGGATCGCGTGCGCCATGATCGCCTATTTCATTTGCGCCTATGCGGTGCGTGTGTTCAAGGATCGCCGCGAAGCCGCGATGGGAAAAGTTGAATGATCGTCGGCCTCGGATCCGATTTGATTGACATTCGCAGAATTGAGAAAACGCTGGAGCGCCATGGCCTGCGGTTCATCAATCGTGTCTTCACTGAAGTCGAGCAGCGCAAGTCCGAAGGGCGCAGACTACGTGCTGCATCTTACGCAAAACGCTTCGCTGCAAAGGAAGCGTGTTCGAAAGCCCTCGGCACAGGAATGTCGCGGGGTGTGTTCTGGAAAGACATGGGCGTTGCCAATCTTGCCTCGGGCAAACCAACCATGGTGCTCACCGGAGGCGCCGGGGTACACCTCAACCGCATGATGCCTGCCGGTCATCGCCCTGTCATTCACCTCACCATTACCGATGAGTATCCGCTGGCGCAGGCATTCGTCATTATCGAAGCGCTCCTCGTCGAACAAGCGCCATAATTTCCCGGCGCGGCAGCCGCCGAGTTGATCCGCCAGCGCGAAGCAGTTATGAGAGCCCAATTCAAAACGAGGGTGAAATGAGCGTGGCCGATAAAACAGTCGCAAAAAAATCAGGTGGCCTTGGCGAAACCGTCAGTGTCATCATTCAGGCGTTGTTGCTGGCGCTCGTGATCCGCAGTCTCTTCTTCCAGCCTTTCAGCATCCCGTCAGGTTCGATGCGCCCGACCTTGCTTGAAGGCGATTATCTGTTCGTTTCTAAGTTCGCCTACGGATACTCAAAACACTCATTTCCCTTCTCACCGAACCTTTTCTCTGGGCGCATATGGTCGGGCGAACCCGAACGCGGCGACGTGGCCGTATTCAAATTTCCACCGAATCCCAAAATCGACTATATCAAACGCGTTATCGGTCTGCCCGGCGACCGCATTCAGGTGCTGAACGGCGTGCTCATCATCAATGGCGAGCCGGTCAAGCGCGAAAAGACCCGCCAGATCACGGATTTGGATGTGACCGAAGTGTCAGAAACCGTTGACGTCTATCGTGAAACGCTGCCCAACGGCGTTTCTTACGACACACTCGACCTGACGGCGAATTCCATCGCCGACAACACACGGGAATTCAAGGTCCCGGCAGGGCACTATTTCATGATGGGCGACAATCGCGACAATTCCAACGACAGCCGTTTGGACGTCGGTTACGTGCCGGCTGAAAACCTGGTGGGCAGGGCCAATCGCATTTTCTTCTCGCTATCTGATGGCGCAAGCCCGCTGGAAGTGTGGAAATGGCCATCGTCCCTGCGCGGCAGCCGCCTGCTGACTTCGGTCAACGAATAGTCCCATGTCCGGATTGGCGCGAGATCATCAGTCTCTGGAAAAAATTCTGGAGGAAAAGACCGGTCACGTTTTTCGCGATCTGACCCGTCTTGAGCGCGCGCTGACCCATGCGAGCGCAAAATCGCGCCATGGCACCGATTATGAGCGCCTTGAGTTTCTCGGCGACCGTGTTCTGGGCCTGGTCGTGGCCGAACTTCTGTTTGCGCTTTTCCCGAATGCCGATGAAGGGGAATTGTCCATACGCCTCAATTCATTGGTGGATGCTGAAACCTGTGCCGAGATTGCTGACGATCTCGAGCTGCATCTGCTGATTCGCAAGGGCAGCGATGTCGGTCAATTGGACGGCAAACGGCTTTCAAGCCTCAGGGCAGACGTGGTGGAGTCGCTGATTGCGACCATTTACCTCGATGGAGGACTGGAAGCGGTGCGTCCCTTCATCGAAAAGCATTGGGAACCACGGGCATCCGCGTTGAGCGCAGGCCGGCGCGACGCCAAGACCGAGTTGCAGGAATGGGCGCATCGCGCCGGTGCCGTTCAGCCGGTCTATACCATTATTGATCGCAGCGGGCCGGATCACGAGCCTGTCTTCCTGATCAGGCTTTCTGTTCCAGGTTACCAGCCAACCGAATCGGAAGGCCAGTCCAAACGTCTTGCCGAACGGGCCGCTGCCGAAAAGATGCTGATCCGTGAAGGCGTATGGAGCCCGGATCAGTGACCGAAAACATCCAAACCCGCTCCGGTTTTGTCGCCATGCTCGGCGCGACCAATGCCGGCAAATCGACCCTGGTCAACCAACTCGTCGGCACCAAGGTCTCGATCGTCTCACACAAGGTGCAGACGACGCGTGCGCTGATCCGCGGCATCGTCACCGAGGGCGTTTGCCAGATGGTGCTGGTTGATTCCCCCGGCATCTTCACCCCCAAGCGCCGGCTTGACCGGGCCATGATCTCGACCGCGTGGCAAGGAGCAGGGGACGCCGACATCATCCTCTTCATCGTCGACGCCGAGCGTGGCTTCACCGGCGACGCAAAGTCCATTCTCGAGAGTTTGAAAGACAAGAAGCAGCGCATGGTTCTTGTGTTGAACAAGGTTGATCGCCTCGATCCGCCCAAACTCCTTGATCTTGCTGCGGAAGCCGCAGTTGTAACCACGTTCGAGCGCACGTTCATGATCTCGGCGCTGTCGGGATCAGGCTGCGGTGACTTGCGCAAATGGTTGGCTGACGCGCTGCCGCAGGGTCCGTGGTTCTATCCCGAAGATCAGGTCTCGGACCTGCCGATGCGCAGTCTCGCTGCCGAGATCACGCGCGAAAA
>JANNRN010000305.1:0-3859 GCA_031401375.1 Phyllobacteriaceae bacterium
GGGCGGTGTGACGCAGATCAACCTTTTGGTCGGGCAAATGATCGCGTCGGGACAGGACGGCGCCATTGCCCTTCTCAATTATGCTGACAGGGTCAATCAATTGCCGCTTGGCGTTATCGGCGTGGCAATCGGTGTCGTGCTACTGCCCGAACTCAGCCGTTCGCTCAAAGCCAAGAATGATGCCGATGCCGATCACCTGATGAACCGGTCTGTCGAATTTGCACTCGGCCTTACCCTGCCTGCCGCCGTCGCACTGACCGTTATGCCAGCGCCCATTATCAACATTCTCTATGAGCGTGGGGCGTTCACGTCTGAAACAACCCAACTTGCGGCGCAGGCGCTCGCCGCCTTTGCGATTGGCCTACCTGCCTATGTGCTGATCAAGGTCTTTTCGCCTGGATTTTTCGCCCGGGAGGACATGAAAACACCGTTCTGGTTCTCCGCAATCGCTGTTGTGATCAACATCGGCTTCAGCCTCGTGCTGTTTGAGAGTTACGGTCACGTTGCAATCGCCATGGCAACCTCGATCTCCGCCTGGGTCAACTTGATCCTGCTGGCGGTGGTTCTGTCCTTACGCGGCTATTTCCACCCGGCAAAGGCGACGACCCGGCGCTGCCTGATGATTATTGTTGCAAGCCTCGCAATGGGTCTGTCGCTGCATGTGCTCTGTCTCTGGTTTGCCGGCGGGCTCTCAAGCACAAGCAGCATGACGCGGCTCGGAGCAACCGCAACAATCCTTGCCATCGGCATGTTCTCTTATTTTGCCCTGGTTATCGCGACTGGCGCACTGGATGGCGCCATGTTGGTGCGCTTCTTTCGGCGCAAGAAAGCCGACAAACCCGCTTGATCGCACAGAGCGCGTGCTCCATAAGCGCGCACGGCAAACGGCCTTCCACAAGCCATGGACAAGAAATGACCCAGTTCTCCCCTCTCGTCTTTTCCGGCGTCCAGCCAACTGGAAACCTGCATCTCGGCAATTATCTCGGCGCGATCCGCAAGTTCGTTGCAATGCAGGAGACAAACAACTGCATCTATTGCGTCGTGGACATGCACGCGATCACGCTGCCGCAAGATCCCGCCGAATTGACGAAATCAACGCGGGAAGTCACCGCAGCATTCATCGCCGCCGGCATTGATGCCAGAAAACACATTGTCTTCAACCAGAGCCGCGTGCCGCAACATGCCGAACTTGCCTGGGTATTCAATTGTGTCGCAAGGCTTGGCTGGCTCAACCGTATGACCCAGTTCAAGGAGAAAGCCGGCAAGGATCGTGAAAACGCCTCTGTCGGTCTTTATTCTTATCCGAACCTCATGGCAGCCGATATTCTGGTTTACCGCGCAACGCATGTGCCGGTCGGCGACGACCAGAAACAGCATCTTGAGCTCACCCGTGACATCGCGCAGAAGTTCAACAATGACTTTTCAAGCCGCATTGCCGATCTTGGTCTCGGCGTCGAAATGCAGATGGGCCAAGAAACCGTGAACGGCTATTTTCCGCTTACCGAGCCGATCATCGAAGGCCCGGCCACCCGTGTCATGTCATTGCGGGACGGGTTGAAAAAAATGTCAAAATCCGATCCTTCGGACTTGTCGCGCATCAATCTCACGGATGATGAAGAGGCGATTTCACGGAAGATCCGCAAGGCGAAAACCGATGTCGACGCGCTGCCTTCAGAAGTCAAAGGGCTTGAAGGCCGGCCGGAGGCTGAAAATCTCGTCGGCATCTACTCAGCCCTTGCTGACCTATCACGCGATGAAGTGCTCCGGCAATTCGGCGGCAGCCAGTTCTCTACTTTCAAGCCCGCACTTGCCGACCTTGCCGTTGCCAAACTTGCGCCAATTGCCAGCGAAATGCGCCGGATCAGTGCTGACACTGCCTATGTTGATGCTGTCTTGAAAGACGGCGGCGAGCGGGCACGGGGGCTTGCCGAACGCACAATGCGGGACGTCAAGGACATCCTCGGGATGTTGCGGGATTGAAGACCCGAATGATCTTGCACCCCGCTTGCGGGATTGTCAGCCAAATGGCAGATTGACCCCATGGTTTCACGTCGTCTTTCCCGGGAATCGGGCCACCGCCGCAAGTTTCTTGCCATCATTGATGACACGCCTGAATGCGAGCGGGCGGTCGCCTATGCGTCCCGGCGCGCCTTGAGCACGGGCGGGATACTTGTCCTGCTTTATGTCATCGAAACAGCCGACTTCCAGCAGTTCATGGGCGTTGAAAAGGTCATGCGCGCCGAGGCGCTTGAGCGGGCTACGTCAGCGCTTGGCAAGTTTGAGGAGAAACTGCGGGGCATTGCCGAGCTTGAGGTCGAGGCGGTGATAAAAGAGGGAACCAAGCCCGAAGAAATCCACCGCCTCATCGACAACGATCAGGATGTCGCCATCCTTGTGCTGGCCGCCGGCGCGGGAAAAGATGGCCCCGGACCATTGGTGCAGTCACTCGCCGGCCGGGGACCAGCCTTCCCGATTCCGGTGACGGTCGTGCCGTATGATTTGTCCGACGAGGACATTGCGGCGGTTGCTTGAATTCGCTCGATCCCTTGTGCGGGGGCGGCTCAAACCCTATACTTTAGAAATATTCCAAGATTTGGAGCACTCCGATGTTCATTCAAACTGAAGCGACGCCAAATCCGGCCACCCTGAAATTCCTGCCAGGCAAAGTCGTGCTGGCGAGCGGCACCGCCGATTTCCGTTCGGAAGAGGAAGCCGAGGATAAATCGCCGCTCGCCTCGCGGCTCTTTGCCGTTCCTTCCGTAACCGGTGTGTTTTTCGGCTACGACTTTATCACCGTCACAAAGGAAGACGGCCCCGAATGGCAGCATTTGAAGCCTGCGGTGCTCGGCACGATCATGGAGCATTTTCTCTCCGGCGAGCCTGTTCTGACATCCGGCAATGAGGGCAAGCCGCAGGCTGCGGGTGACGAGTTCTTCGAGGAGAACGACAGGGAAATCGTCGTCACAATCAAGGAATTGCTCGAAAGCCGTGTGCGCCCTGCTGTGGCGCAGGATGGCGGCGACATCACCTTCAAGGGATTCCGCGATGGAACGGTTTACCTCAACATGAAAGGTTCATGCGCCGGTTGCCCGTCATCAACGGCGACGCTCAAGCATGGCATCCAGAACCTCCTCAAGCACTTTGTGCCAGAAGTTCGAGAGGTTGAGGCGGTCTGACCGCCGCTATCTGACGATCACTTTCGCGCCGGTTTCCGTGCGGTTGTAGAGGTCAATGATGTCCTGGTTGAGCAGGCGTACGCAGCCTGATGACATGGCTTTTCCGATCGACCACCATTCCGGCGTGCCGTGCAGGCGATATCCTGAATCACCGCCTTTGTTGAACAAGTAGAGTGCGCGCGCGCCCAGTGGATTGGTAAGGCCCGGTTCCATGCCGTCCCGGAATTCCGCGAGTTCGGGCTTCCTTTGGATCATCTCCTTGGGCGGGGTCCATGTGGGCCATTCGCGCTTCAACGCGATCCGTGCTGTGCCACGCCATTCGAAACCCTCGCGTCCGACTCCGATTCCATAGCGCAGCGCCTTGCCGCCCGGCATGACGAAATAGAGATGACGCTGGCCTGTTTCGACAATGATCGTTCCCGGATTTTCCGTGGTGGGATAATCCACCATCTGGCGATGATACTTTTGCGGCACCTTGGCGGTGGGGATTGAAGGCAGCCGATAGCCCAAATCTGTGACGGCGCCATACTTTGCCTGAAACGAAATCGGGCCGCCGGCGAAAGTGCAGCCTGACAATGCGGCCGCGCCCAGCATCAACGTTCCGGCAATCAACAGCTTGCTGCGCATTCCATTCTCCCAATCATCAGCCTGTCACGTGCATTTGCAATGTGGATCAAAACTGG
>JANNRN010000306.1:0-26029 GCA_031401375.1 Phyllobacteriaceae bacterium
CCGGAGATTCAGGACCCGCATTTTCTGGTCCAGTGCAAGGCCGACCCCGACCGCCTCTGGGTCCAGCACCACAACGGCATATTCCAGTCGCGCGACGGCGCGGCCAACTGGAGCGAAGTCACCGATGTGAACCCGTCATCATTCGGCTTTGGCGTCGCCGTGCATCCAGACGAGCCGGATACGGCCTGGTTCGTCCCCGGCATCAAGGATGAATTGCGCATTCCCAAGAATGGCGAATTCGTCGTCACCCGCACCCGCGATGGCGGCAAGACCTTTGACGTATTGCGCAGCGGACTGCCGCAGAAACACGCCTATGACCTTGTCTTGCGCCACGCGCTGGCGATTGACGCCAGCGGCGGCCGGCTTGCCATGGGTTCAACCACCGGCGGATTGTATGTGAGCGGGAACCAGGGCGACCATTGGCAGGAAGTGAGCCACTCGCTGCCGCCGGTCTATGCGGTCAGGTTTGTTTGAAACAATTCAGGGCGCTGATGATTGCCTGAAAACCCGCCATCGCCGCCGTGCTGTGATGGCGCGCCCGCATGTAGGAATGGGCGAGCGCTGGTTCGCGGCGCAGCGTTGACGCGATACCTGCCGCCAAAAGTTTTTCGTGAAAGATTACGCCATCATCATGCAGCGGATCGTGCGCGGCAACCGTGATACAGGCGGGCGGCAGGCCCGACACGTTCTTCGCAAGGTTCGGCACGGCAAAGGGATCGCGCCAGTTCGGATTGCCGCGGGGCCCAAGGAAGCTCCCCAGATAAAAGCGCATCTCGTCACGCGTCAGGCATGGCGCGTTGGCATTGCGCAGATAGGACGGCGTATCGATGTCGGCGCCCAGCACCGGATAAATCAGCGCCATGGCGGAAAGCTGCGTGAGGCCTTGATCCCGGAGCGACATGGCAAGCGCTGCCGTCATCTGCCCGCCCGCACTGTCGCCTGCCCCGATGATGTGATCGGGATCAATGCCGATCTCCCGGCCATTGGCGCGAAGCCATGCCAAGACGGTGAGGCAATCCTCAAGCTGCGCCGGATGAATGTGTTCGGGCGCGCGCCGATAGTCGACAAGCACGCTCACGCAGCCTGAATCCGCAGCCATCTCGGCGCAGATGTCGCCATGCGTGCCCGGTCCGCCAAGAACCCAGCCGCCGCCATGAAAATAAATGAGGCCGGGCCTTGGCCCCCCGCCTTCTGGCCGGAATATTTGGCAAGGCACGCCATTGAGAACCCGGTCCTCGACATGAATGCCCACAGGCATCGGCGCGCGGAACTTGGCGCAAACCGCATCCCAGGCGGCGCGTTGTTCGGGCAGCGGCCAATGCGCGCTTTCCGGCGGCGATTCAGCGGAAAGGGCTTTGTAGAATGTCAGCATGCCGGCATCGACGGGAAGGATTTGTGCGGTCTCACTCATGTGCGATGATTGCCACGGCTGAGCGCAAACATAAAGCTGGTACGTCAGAAAGCCGATGCGACAGGCCGGACTTCCCATGACGCAAAAGGCGAAACGGACAGCCGCCCAAGAGCTGCCGCCAGCGCCTCATTAAACCGTGCCGGATCCTCAATCTGCGGCATATGACCGACGCCCGCGAGCCGCGTGAAATGCGACACCTGCATGAGACCCGCAAGGTCATCTCCCTGCTCAATGGGCGTCACCGTGTCCATGTCTCCCCAGACGAGTTCGGCGGGCACACTATATTGAGCAACCGCCTTGCGATCCATGCTGAGCGCCTGCGGGTCGCCTTCAATGAATTGCTTGAGCCAGAGCGCCGTCGATCTCGTCGTTCCGATTCGCATTAGCGGTCTCTTGAGAACCTCGATGTGATCATCGCGGATGTTTTGCTTGAGATAGGCAAACCTGCCGAGCAAGAACCGGGTGAGGAGCGGGTTTGAAGCGGTCGCGCTGACCAGCATTTCGCGCATGAACTGTGACCTGAGCGGCAGCGGCAGTGCGGCAGAGACCGAAGGCGCGCCATCGCCGCGGCCAAAAAGTCCGGTGACGGGGCAAACCAGAACCATTCCCCTGAACCTGCCGGGAAACCTGAGGGCAGCTTCAAGCGCGACGCCGCCGCCATAAGAATGACCGACAAGCAGCGCCTTGTCGATCTTGAGGCCGTCCAGCACTTCGACCAGCCGCAAAGCCTCAGAGGACCGGGAATAGTCGGAATTCTCATTGTCCGAGAATCCGAAAGGCGCCTGGTCGAGCGCAATCACGCGATAGCCTTTGCCTGCGAGCGCCTCGGCGGTTTCCCGCCAGAGCCCGCCCCAGGCCGCCATGCCATGTGTCATGATCACCGGCTGGCCGCCCGGGTCACCCCAGAACGAGACGTGCAGTTTGCCGAACGTGCTGTCGATGAACTGACCGTTGGCAGGCGCCAGCGCTGCGGCTTCCTCAGTCTCGCGAAAATGCGCCGCCAGCCGCAAACCCACGGCCAACACGATGACCAAAAGCAACAGACCTGCGACTGACTTGGCGGCTAAGCGAAGGATTTTCCGCATGAAAGAACGTGCAACTCCCCAGTGGGTAAACCGTAGCATGCAGTCTTTAGCCGCCGGTTAATATATGTTCAGCATCGTGCCTTTCGATTCGGGGGGATGAATGAATGGGCAATATGACGCGGCGGGGCCTGCTGGTTGGCGCGGGGGCCGGTATCGGCGCACTCGGTTCGCGCTACCTTTATACGACACCGATTGCGAACGGCCTGCCCTTTCCGGTCTTGCCCGAAGGCGGGTCAGGTGATGCGACACTTCTCAACGATGCAGGCGAACTTTCGCCGACGCGCCTCGCCAAACACATCGTCTTGAATTCCAAGCCCGACCAAACCCTGCTTGCCACGCTTCGAACGGAATTGAAGGAAGCGCAAAGCCTCAACCGTCCCGTTGTTGCCCATGCCGCCCGCCACTCGATGGGCGGGCAGAGCCTGATCAGCGACGGACTCGCCATCACGCTGGACCAGGATTGGATCGAACCGGACACGGCGGCAAAAACCTATCGCGTTGCCGCAGGCACGCGCTGGAGCACGGTGATCCGCGAATTGGACAAGATCGGCTTTTCACCTGCCGTCATGCAATCCAACAATGACTTCGGCGTTGCCTCCACCTACAGCGTCAACGCCCATGGCTGGCCGGTCGCCTTCAGCGGTGGCGGCACCACGGTGAAGTCGATGAAAATGTTGATAGAGAGCGGCGAACTTGTGAATTGTTCACGCACTGAAAACGCCGATTTGTTTTCGTTCGCCATGGGCGGCTACGGGCTTTTCGGCATCATTACCGAGCTTGAAGTTGACATGGCGCCAAACAGCAGACTGGAGCCGACATTCGAAACCATGCCGGGGACCGAGTTCGGCGAGGCGTTTTTGAAGAAAATCCGCGAAAACCCCGATATCCAGATGGCGTATGGGCGAATGACCATCGCCATTGACGGTTTTTTCGATGAAGCCCTGATGATCACCTACAAGCCCGCCGCTGATCAGCGTGATTTGCCGCCTGCCAGCGGTTCTGGCTTCATCTCGAAAGTGTCGCGCGACATTTTCCGCCAACAACTCCATTCGGACCGCTGGAAAGACCTGCGCTGGGGCATTGAGACCAGCATTAACCCGCTCATCAATGGCGGAACCTCCACGCGCAACAGCCTGATGAACGAACCGGTCGTCACGCTCGACGACAAGGATCCGGGCCGCACCGACATTCTGCACGAGTATTTTGTCTCCCCGTCCCGCTTCGCCGAGTTCGTCAAGGCCTGTCAGGACGTCATCCCGTCTTCGTTCCAGGAGCTCTTGAATATCACCCTGCGCTTCGTCGACACCGACAAGGACAGCGTGCTCGCCTACGCAAGCGAACCGCGCATCGCCGCCGTCATGCTGTTCAGCCAGGAGAAATCCCTGCGCGGGGAAGCCGACATGGCGCGCATGACCAGCAATTTGATAGAGCGGGTCCTTGCCATTGGCGGCACCTACTACCTGCCCTATCGCCCGCATGCGAGCCTCGATCAATTCAAACGCGGCTACCTGCGCCACAGTGAATTCGCCGCCAAGAAGCGGCTTGTCGATCCGTCACTCACCTTCCGCAACGGTTTGTGGGAAAGCTATTTGGCCAAGGTTTAGGAGAACACATTCATGACTCTGCTGCGCTGGATTGCCGTCGGATACACGCTGGCCTTGGCCTTTGCGGCGAGCCTTAACTACATTCCGGGCCTCACCGACGATCAAGGCCGCTCCTTCGGCATTTTCGCACTCGACATTTACGATGACGCGCTGCACCTCGGCTCGGCCGCATGGGCAGGCATTGCCGCCTTTGTGTCGCACCGCGCGGCGAAGAACTTTCTGCTTTATTTCGGCATTCTCTATTTCGCCGACGGCGTGATGGGGCTGGTCACCGGGTCGGGATATCTTGACCTTGGCATCATCAATTACGGGTTTGTCGATCTGCCGCTCTCCTTCAAGATCATGGCCAACCTGCCACATATCGGCCTTGGCGGTTTTGCATTGTTCTCCGCATTGTTTCTTGACCGGAAGGCTGGCTGATGCGGTTCATGTGGCGGCTGATCAAATGGACATTCGCTGGTCTTGTGCTCGTGATCATTGCCCTTATTGCGCCGATTGCTTACGTCGAGACCGCTTGCCGTGGCGCACCGGGAGCGCAGCAGTATCAGCCGCTTATCACCGCAGCGGAATTCCAGCGCATGGAGGCCAATTCCTTCCTGACCTACCCGGAATGGCATATTGTCTATGCCTATGAGGGACTTGCCCGGGTTCTTGAAACCGGCGACGAGTACGAGTTCGGGTATTTCTCCAGCATCAAGGGATTCTGGTCGTCGTTCTGCCAGCTGAACAAGGTGGCTAAGGCGCATGGCGGCGCCGACACCGCGACAATCCGGACCATCTATGTGATCGGGGCGTCCTTCACCCTGGAAATGGGCGCAAAGGCGCTTTACGAGGAAACCGTTGGACGTTTGACCGCCTTGGCACGAGGCCCGGCAAAGAGCCCGCAGGACAAAATCGCCGCGGAAATGGCGGCGGACTATGCCGCGTTCTTGCAGCAGACCCCTTGGTACAAATACCCGTTCGAGCAGGAAGTGCAGAACCTGTGGAACGCGCCGCTGACCATGCCGCTTCGTGGCTGGGAGCGGCGTCTGGCGCTCGGCGGCGAATGGAAGGCCAAGGCTGCTTACGCCAAGGTCATTGCGGATGCGGTGGCGGCAGTCGGCGCGGCAAAACTCGAAATCAGGAGCGTCGTTTCGGGCCTCAGCGAACAACAGCTCAAATCAATCACCGGTGTGCAAGTCATCGAAACCTTGCCGGAAGGCATTGTCATCAACACGCCGCGTTACCGCGCGTTTTCCAACATCTTGCGGGAAATCGCCAAACTTGGCGGCGCCATGGTCGAGATCGCCGGCAATGATGATGTGCTGATGACCGTGACCGAACCGGGTGGGACAGCCTATCCGGAACTCGAAGGCACCGCAGTGATCGCCACGGTTGACCGCGACGGTTTCGGTGAGCAAAGGATTTTGCTGAACGTGAAAGTGCCCAAGTTGAGCGACGTCATCACCCTTTTGGCGGCCGGGCCGCGCCGGCTCGAACACGTGTATGACTACTGAAACAGCATTTCCGTGGCGGGCTGCAAGCTTTGCGCGCTCCGCCGGCATTCTTGGCTCCCTGCTGTTGCTCTGGTTCACCGCCATGGCCGCCATGACGCTTCTTCCGGGAGCGTCAACGGCCGTAACCGTTGTTTTTCCGTCGCCGCGATTGATGAACGCTCTGCCCGAGAGCGTTTATGTTCTCGAGTGGAACAGCGCCACGGCCCGCATCATCAGCCAGAACCCGGCTTTCGTGTGGGAACTTTACCGGGCCGGGGCGCTGCTGGTTCTGCCAGCCAGATCATCCAGCTGCGTTGCCCTTCGCGCGCAGCGGATCGACTGATGCGCGCGGGCGCATCCTGGACCGCGCCGCCACATCTTCACGCAAAGAACAGACGGCGCGCCTTGCGTGAGTTGTTTTTGTAATAATCCTTCCACCAATCATCGACGCGCAGGAATTTTGGCCTGTCATTCTTGTCGCGCCACTGAAGCGACTCGCGAAACGCATGATGACTGTAAAGGCGCATGAACTCACCGAGATAAATGTCGGCTATGCGTTTGTCGCCGCGCACCGCCACCATGTTCTCATCATTGCCATCGGTGGAGGCAATGCTGAAATTCGCCGATCCGCCGATCACGACAGGATCTTCCGACAAGGGATCGATCAGCATGAACTTGTTGTGAATGTAGCTGACATTCCGGTTGAGCCCTGTGAGCTTTTCGCTCAGCCACCCATTCAGTTTGTTGTTGGGAATAAGACTGCCAATGGCGAACACATTCTCGCGTTTTTTTCGCAGGTCATCGATTTTCTTCTCCGCCGCATCGCGTTCCGGCCCCTTCGCCATGGCGCGCGTCTTTTTCTCCAACAGGGCAAAGCGCAGCGGTGTTGACGCTTCTGCATAAACTTTCTGAAAAACGTCACTGATCCCGAAGGCGAAGGTCATGAACAGGCCCTGCTTGGCGCCCTTAGCCAGATCGGCATACCATTGCAGCGCCTCCAGACTGCCGCGCGGGCTGAAAACCGGCACAACGCCCGCTGGCGGCGCCCCAACTGGCAGCGGCGACAAGGCGTCCACATCCGGTTTCAAATCTGCATTTTCAGGGTCAGCGGCAAGCAGCGTCCAGTAATCCAGATATTTCTGCGCAATGACCGGATCCTCAATGACATGCGCAACATTGGAGTGGCCGAATATTCCGCCTTCGGAAAAATTGGTGCCGCCGGTCCATACGGCATCTGGAACACCGTTTGTCAGCCGCACGATGAACTTGTTGTGCGAGATCTTGCTCTTGCCCTTCAGTCTCTCCTTTGTGAGTGGCGCAATGCCGGCATTGGCGACGGCGATCCGGTTCTTGTCGCGCGGCTCATCCTTGCGCGCATCGTAGATGATCTTGATGTCGCAGCCCAAGTCTGCCGCAGTCTTGATCGCCGCCAGAAACGGCGCATAGTGAAACTCGTAAGCGGCGATGCGCAAGGCCCGTTTCGGCCCGGCGCCATCCAGCACAAAGCCGGTCATTGCCTCAAACAGCCCGCGCGACAGCCATTTGAAAGCGCCTTCGTTTCGCACCAGAACGCCGTCTATCTTCTCAGCGGGCGGCCGGTTGCCAAATCGTTTGGCGTAGGCTTGCGATGCGGCAACACCCCGATTGAAATAGATGTCGTGAATGCCGCTCTCTGTGCTCTCGGTGATGATGTCGATCGTCACTTGTTTGAAGGGAACGAGCGCATCGGGTTCGCCCTTCTGGGCCGTGAACCTGTACGTATAGCTGTGCCCGGGCTTGGCGGTGTAATCCGACCACAGAAAACTCTGCACGGGATGAGACCTGGTTGAATACGCCGATCCCGGCGCAAGGCCGGGATCGGTTTTCTCAAAGACCTTCTGTCCTTCAAGGAAGTAGGCTTCATTTTCGGTGTGATCGGTGCGGTGAACTGAAAAGCCCTTCAGACCCCCGCAATCCGCCTCATCAAGGTTGAACCCGAACAGAACCACATAGGTTCCGGCAATGGCATGAACAGATAACGAGCCGTCTGACTGGCGAACACGCATTTCAGCCTCCCGCAAACGATGGTTGCATTCTTTACCCAAGCGCCTTCGGATGCAAGCTCTGAGATGCGTCTCGCGAGAGCGTTTCCGCTTTTGATGGAATCATCAAAAGCACAGGACAACGCGGCAATTCAATAACTTGGAGCGCATCTGCGTTTCCGTGAAATGCTGATGCGCTCTAAGGTCAGTTGGGCAAGAGACCTGCCGCCAACCGGACAAGTTTCAGGAACTCGCCGCGATAGCCGAATGCATCAGTGCCGCGTGAGGTCGAGGCAAGTTGCTCAATTTCGGCCATCGAATAGTTGGCGACCTGATCCTCATCGCGCAGCTTCTGCCCAAAGGCGGACACCGCGATGCCAAAGCGCACATCGTCGGAGGCAATCGTCAAGTCCGCTACCTCGTTTCCTTCCATCACCGGCTGAGTGACCAGACGGCTTGTCGCTTCAGTCGGCAGCTTGTAGCGGATTTTCACGAAGGCATATTCGCCGGTGGACGTGCGGGCCGTATCGGGCTCATTATTTGTCTGGTAGCGCAACGGATCATTGGTCTGACCCGGCGCGCCCTTCGGCGTCATTTCATAGATCGCCGTCACCGTATGGCCCGAGCCGATATCGCCGGCGTCAACGCGGTCATTGTTGAAATCCTCGTTGTTCAAATGCCGTGTCTCATATCCGATCAGCCGGTATTCGGAGACGCGCGCCGGATTGAACTCGACCTGGATTTTCACATCCTTGGCGATGGTAAAGAGCGAGGCGGTGGCTTCCTGCACCAGCACTTTCTCCGCTTCGCCCAGCGTGTCGATATAGGCGGCGATACCATTGCCGTTCTGCGCCAGGGTCTGCATCAGATTGTCCTGATAATTGCCCTCGCCAAATCCGAGGATCGACAGGAACACACCGGACTTGCGCTTTTCCTCGACGAGTTTCTTCAAATCCTCGTCGCTGTTGGCCCCGACATTGAAGTCGCCGTCCGTTGCCAGCATGATGCGGTTGACGCCATCCTTGACGAAAGCCTTTTGAGCCAGCGCATAGGCGGCGTTGATCCCCGCTTCGCCGGCCGTTGACCCGCCGGGAGTGAGATTGTCGATGGCGTTCAGGATTGTCACCTTGTCCGAAGCCTTTGTTGGCTCCAGAACAATGCCCGCGTTGCCCGCATAGGTGACAATGCTCACAGTGTCCGTTGGTTTCAGTTTGTTGACAAGCAGGCGGAACGAGGCCTTGAGCAGCGGCAGCTTGTCCGGCTCGTCCATGGAGCCCGAAACATCAAGCAGGAACACCAGATTGGCAGGCTTCTGCTCGGCGGCGGGCAGGTCAAAGCCCTTGATGCCGACATGCAACAGTTTGGTATTCTTGTTCCACGGCGTTGGCGTGACGGTGACATTGGCCTTGAACGCTTCGGTTGCTGTTTCCGGCCCAGCGTAGGAATAGGGGAAGTAATTGACCATCTCTTCAATACGCACCGACTCGCGATCAGGCACAACGCCCTGATTGAGCGCACGGCGCAGCGACGAATAGCCGGACGTGTCAACATCAACCGAGAAAGTCGAAACCGGTTGCGTTGCGACCGGGATGACGCTGTTTGACTTGAACTCGGGGAACTTGTCGCGGTCTTCTTCGATGACTTGAACGTCAACAGGGGGAGCAATGTAGCCTTCGGCAATTTCGCCCTGCGGCACGGCCATTTTCCGTGCCAAACCGGCAACCGGGGCGGGGGCGGCACTCATGGTTGTCGCGGGCGCTGCCATGTCCTGCGCAAGAACGGAGTCGTTCTCGGTTTTCTTGACTTCCGCCCGCAGCGAGTCAACGAGTGCCTCGTTCTCCTTGGCCTTCTCAACAAGGCCAAGGTCCTGGCGGTTGCGCGTGTCGGCGCCCTGTGCCGGTTTAACTGGATCAGCCTCGGCCGGTGTTGCCGACTGCCCGGTCACAACCTGGTTGAGCGGGCGCGACTCAAGTTCGTCGGTGGAGGCAGCCTTGCCGCCCGATGGCAACGGTTCGGCCGTGGTCGGCTTCGTGGCGGGCAATTGCGACAACTTGTCGGCAACGGCGCCGTCATTGTCCTTCTTGTCCGCCGGCAGATTGATGATGGTCGGCACGGCAGCCCGTTCCTGCATCACCTGATAGGCGGCAATGCCGGCAATCGGCACAATGATCAAAGTGGCAAGGGCGGATCCTGAAAGATATTTCGCGTACATCGTAAAGCTCCATGTTTGGGTTGCGATACGATGAAGACGGGCGGTGAGCCCGGTTCCTTTGGTTGCCTGGCGGTTTTTTTTCGCAGCCATGTCGAAAGCCTCGAGCGCACTGCGTTTGGCAGCCTCAATGGCGTCAGGGCGCGGCGCCGGCGCTTTACGCGCGGCGAGCCTTGAGAGATCGAATTCTGGGTCGTTCATCGAACGTCCTCCGTCATTAAAATTTTCAGGCGCTTGCGCGCCGCGTGAACATGAAAGGACACGGTCGCCTCCGCGCAGCCCAGCGCCTGTGCCGCCTCGCGGTGGCTGGCGCCGTCGGCATAGACCAGAAGCACCGCATCGCGCTGCTGATCCGGCAGTTTGCGCACTGCGGCCCAAAGCGCTGAATCCTGATCGTCTGTGTCATCCGGCTCCGGCACTTGCGAGGCAGGGTCAGTGAAATACGCCACATTTCCCCTCGCCTCTCTTGATCGCATCCGGAAAAAATCCGTCACCGCATTGATCGTCAGGCGCATCAGAAAGCCGCGCAAAGCCGCCGGTTCCTTCAGCGAGAAGATTGCCGCGCCGAGCTTGGCCATGACCTCTTGCGCAATGTCTTCGCCATCGGCCCGGTTGCCGGCCCGCCTGTATGCGCAGCCATAAACCAGCCCGTAATGCCGCTCGACCAGCGCGGCAAAGGCGGAGCGGTCGCCCCCTTGCGCGCGCCGCACAAGACTTGCGTCATCAAGGATCAAAAGCCCGCTCACCGCATCCATGACTTCTCTTTTTCGAGCATGAACAAGTCCAAAAACCGCCGGCGCCTTTTGGATTCATGCTCGTAAGACGATTGCAGTGTGGCATTCCTTTGGTGCCGGGGCGAACTATTTTGCAAACGCCGCCATATGAAACCGCATCTCTTCATCCTCATGCACATAGTCCCGGCCCACCGGACACGCCAGCCGCGCCTTGCATCCGCCACGCATGCATTCTGTGCCTGCCTCCGTCGCAAGGTATGTGCGGCAGCCCTTCACATCATACCCTTGACCCGAAAACGCACCCACGGGACAGGCGGAAAGGCAGGGTTTTCCGATACATAGGTCGCAGGGATGATTCTTTTTCTGAGCTTCCTGAATCAAAATCTCATCGGCAAAAGCAATCGCACCCCGGTACGCATGCCAGAGGCCATAGGTTGGGTGAATGAGAATGCCGAGCGGCGACGGCTGCAAGCCTTCGGCCCGCACCGCCCATTGCTGGAACGGCCAGTAAGGTCTTTGCGAGGGAAACAGCGCCGTCCCGCCAAACTCGCTGGCGACTTCGCCAATCACCTGCCGCGACCATGTGTCGAGCGGGTCGGCAAGATCATGCGCCTGGCCTTGCCGCCATTTTGAGAAATACGGCCAGATCGACGATCCGGCATGCCCGATGAGGACGAGGGATTTGGCATTCAGCGTGCTGGCTTCGGAAGCATCCAGATGCAGCGCGCCGCGCATGATGAGGCCGTGGCGGGCGAGAGCGGCTTCGATTTGCTTAAGAGAAGAAGTCATTCGTTGGCGCGAGACGCCCCCCTCTGTCCTGCCGGACATCTCCCCCGCAAGTGGGGAGATTGGCTGTGCCGCTACTTTCCCATTTGCTTGCAACGTTGCAGACAGTTGGATACGGGCGGAGCGCATGATCTCCCCACTTGCGGGGGAGATGTCCGGCAGGACAGAGGGGGGCGCCTCTCGCCAACATCACTTCTTGTCCGGCTCGCGAAACGCTGAACGCCAGACCTCTTTATGAATAATGTCGGCCACTTTAGCCCGGCCTGTTTCGGGCTCCCTTCAAGTGAAGGCGTCAGCCATCGAATCCTTTTTCCGCTTCACGAAATCAAGCAGCGCCTCGTCGATAGCCGGATCAAGGTGCGGTGCTTCGTAGCTGTCGAGAAGGCGGCGCACCAATTCATTGGCGCGCTGTTCGATGCGCTTTTCGCCTTCCGCCAGCCACTGCTCATAGGAATTGTTGTCGGTGATCGGCGACGCATAAAATGCCGTCTGGAAATTGGCCAGCGTATGCTCGCAGCCAAGGTAATGGCTGCCCGGGCCGACCTGACGGATCGCATCCATCGCCTGGCCATTCTCGGACAGATCGACACCCGCCGCAAGTTTCTGCGCCATGCCGAGCTGGTCAATATCCAGCATGAACTTCTCGTAGGATGAAACCAGCCCGCCTTCGAGCCAGCCGGCCGCATGCAGCACAAAATTTGTGCCCGCCAAAATCGTCGAGTTGAGCGTGTTGGCGCTTTCATAGGCTGCCTGCGCATCCGGCACCTTGGACCCGCAAAGCGATCCGCCTGTGCGGAAGGGCAGGCCAAGACGCCGGGCCAGCTGCGCCGCGCCATACGACACCAGCGCCGGCTCCGGCGTGCCGAAGGTCGGCGCTCCCGATTGCATCGAGATTGATGCAGCAAACGTTCCCATCAGCACGGGCGCGCCCTTGCGGCAAAGCTGGGTGAAGGCGGCGCCGGACAGAACCTCGGCCAGAACCTGCGTCAACGTACCGGCCACCGTCACCGGCGACATCGCCCCGGCGAGAATGAACGGCGTCACGATGCAGGCCTGATTGGCGCGGGCATAGACTTTCAGCGCGCCGAGCATGGTCTCATCAAACACCATCGGCGAATTGGCGTTGATGAGGTTGATGACAACCGTGTTGTTGTCGACAAACTCCTTGCCAAACAGGATCCGGCACATTTCTACCGTGTCTTCGGCGCGCTCCGGCGCGGTGACGGAGCCCATGAACGGTTTGTCGGAGAATTTCATATGGCTGTAGACCATATCGAGATGGCGTTTGTTGACCGGCACATCGACCGGCTCGCATACGGTGCCGCCAGAATGATGGATCGAGGGGGCCATGTAGGCGAGTTTCACGAAATTGCGGAAGTCCTCGATCGTGGCATAGCGGCGCACGCCTTCCAGGTCGCGCACGAAGGGCGGACCATAGACGGGCGCAAATACGGTTGCATTGCCGCCGATCTGCACATTGCGCGCTGGATTGCGCGCGTGCTGGGTGAAAACGGACGGTGCAGTTTTCAGAAGCGAGCGGCAGAGACCGCGCGGGAAATGCACCCGCTCGCCTTTGACATCCGCGCCCGCTTGTTTCCACATGGCAAGTGCTTCCGTGTCATCGCGGAAAATGATGCCGACTTCTTCAAGCACGGTGTCGGCATTGTTCTCGATAATGGAGAGCCCCTCTTCGTCGAGGACCTCGTAGACGCCAATCTTGCGCGTGATGTACGGAAGCTGGGGCCCAAGTCCGACCGCCGAACGCGCCGCGCGCCTTGACGCGGCCCCGCCGGAATTGCGGGCAGATGCCCGCCGTGAGGCGCTTGCTGTTGCTTCCATCGCTTCTTCGCTCATCGAAAATACCTCTCAGGCCGCGGCGCAAGCCGCGATGTGATCTTGCCTTCATCCTAGCGCCCTGCCGTCGTCCGGCAATTCCATACGCGCCAAGCCTTGCCACAACGGCGACACCTTCGTGAGCGCCCGTCGTATTCGCAATTTTCAAAGTCGCATTCAAAGCGAGGCTTTCACAAGCAGTAACTGATAGTTATAGAGAAACCAGCCGCTTCGCTGCAAAGGAACCGCATTTATCATGGCCGACGACGAAATCATTCTGTCCGAACTGTCAGACGACGAACTCGTGCAGCAGATGCATGATGATCTTTACGACGGGCTCAAGGAGGAAATTGAGGAAGGCACCAACATTTTGCTGGGGCGCGGATGGGCGCCCTACAAAGTATTGACCATTGCTCTGGTGGAGGGAATGCGCATTGTTGGCGAGGATTTCCGCGACGGCATTCTGTTTGTGCCGGAAGTCCTGCTTTCCGCCAACGCAATGAAGGCGGGCATGTTCATCCTGCGGCCGCTGCTCATTGCGACCGGTGCGCCGAAACAAGGCAAGATGGTGATTGGCACGGTCAAGGGCGACATTCACGACATCGGCAAGAACCTTGTCGGCATGATGATGGAAGGCGCCGGCTTTGATGTCATTGACCTTGGCATCAACAATCCGGTCGAGAAATATCTGGCGGCCATTGAAGAGCATCAGCCGGACATTCTCGGCATGTCAGCGCTTTTGACCACGACCATGCCCTATATGAAGGTCGTCATCGATACGATGAAGGAAAAAGGCATCCGCGACGACTACATCGTGCTCGTCGGCGGCGCCCCGCTCAACGAGGAATTCGGCAAGGCCGTCGGCGCTGACGCCTATTGTCGTGACGCTGCCGTGGCGGTGGAAACCGCCAAGGATTACATGAAGCGCAAGCACAACCGGTTGGCGAACGCCTGAACGGCTTTTACCAAACCGGGTGTTTTGGCGCCATCAATGGGCCTCGCCTATTGCACTGTATCCTCGACCGCGTTGGCGGTGTCCTTGACGTCACGACCAACGCCGCGAACCGTGTTGGCGCATGAAGCTACGAATAAGGCGCACACAACTGCGCTCACCGTGATAATCCGGGTAAAGTTCATGAAAAGCCCTCCTTTGCGAGTTACAACATTTGGAATTACGCGACATGGTGGATAACGATCCTGGACGAAATTGGTTCAATGCAAACTGAAATAAATGTGCGGACCGATCAGAACACGGCGCCCGAGCGCGTGCGCGTCATCGCTTGCGGGGCGATCGCGCGCGAAGTCTTGGCGATTTGCGGAGCAAACCAGCTCAATCACATCGATCTCGTTTGTCTGCCGGCGATCTGGCATGTCTATCCGCAGAAAATTGGCCCCGGCATGCGCGACGCCATCGCCAGAGCCCGGGAGGAAGGTTTCAAGCGTATTTTTATCGGTTATGCGGAATGCGGCACACAAGGCGAACTCGACAAAATCTGCGCGCAGGAAGGCATCCAACGTCTGGAAGGCCCGCACTGCTATGCATTTTTCACCGGAACCGCCGCGTTCCTTGCCAATGCCGAAACCGAAATCAGCGCCTTTTACCTCACGGATTTTCTGGCGCGCCAGTTCGAGGCCTTCGTGATCGAACCCCTCAAGCTCGAGCAACATCCGGAAATCCGTGACATGGTTTTCGGCAACTACACCAAAGTTGTCTATCTCGCCCAAACCCATGATGACGCTTTGCAGAAAAAAGCGGAATGGGCTGCGAAATATCTCGGACTTGCCTACGAATACCGCTTTACCGGCTACGGTGATTTGACCGCCGAGCTGCGTCGGGCCTGACATAATTCCGCGGCACGGCGCTCCTGCCTTGACGCCGCCGAAAAATACCTGCCAAATTGCTCGCTTTATCTTTGGAAATTCACGAAATTGTCACCACTTCGACCTGATGTTGTGGTTCGGGGCGTTCATGATGGATCGTGACAACTACGAAGCGGCGGCGGAACCGGAAACAGTCGAAATGGATATACCAGTTGTCCGGCGCAAGGTGAGGCCGGAACGGCGCATGCACCGTCCGCTCTCGCGGGTTTTGGGCGAACTGGCGGCACGCAATGATGCAAACTTCACGATAGCGGACTTGCGCGATGCCTTGGCTGACCGCAGCTTCGCAACGCTGCTCTTCTTTTTCGCGGCGATAAACCTTTTGCCGCTTCCCCCCGGAGCTTCCGCGTTTCTCGGCTTGCCGCCGCTGCTGATCGCCGCGCAAATGATCATCGGACAAGAGAAGGTCTGGCTGCCGCATTTCATCCTCAAACGGCCCGTCGCGGCCGCGCGCTTCCGGCAAATGGTCGGAAAAATGTCCCCCTGGCTGCGGAAAATCGAGCGTGTGGTCAAACCGCGTTATTGGTTGCTGCCGACGGCGGTCGCCGACAGGTTGATTGGCGCCATCGCATTTTTCCTTTCACTGCTGCTTGTTGCGCCAATCCCGCTCGGCAACTGGCTGCCAGCCCTGGCAATTGCGCTTCTCGGTTTGGCCTTGTCGGAACGTGATGGGATTCTTCTGGGTGCTGCACTCCTGGCGACGATCGCTGCACTGCTTGCTATTGGCGCGATCCTGGGTTCCGCCGCTTACCTTGCTTCGATGCTGATGTGAATTCAGCCACTTCCCGGCACTGATGCCTTCGCTGAAGCATGATATTGGCTGGGTAAATTCAATGTCGCATATGGCTGTCGCTTTTGAAGGGCTGGGCGTCGTGTCATAACGAGCCATTCCTCCGCCTTCCAGCGATCAATCACACATCAGGAGCATCATTCATGGCCGACCTTATCGTGGTTTATTGGCGCGACATTCCCGCGCAAGTCATCGTCAAGAAGGGTAGAACCGCCGCCAAACGCGAACTGTCGCTGCGCTTCACCGAGGCCATCGACATGTGCGCCATGCGCACGGGTGCGGGCGGCACGGATGCTTACTTGGCGGAATGGCGCAAAGCCGGCCCCGTCCCGGTGTCGGACGAACTCGAAGAAGAAGCAACCAAGGCAATGTCCCGGATTGAAGCCGAATATCCGCATGACCGGCTGGTGGCGCTGGTGAAGGCGGGAGGCGTTTCAAATGGCTGAACCTGCAAAGGCTGCCGTCAAGGCTCCCGCAAAAAAGCCCGCGGCAAAGCCGCAAATCGGTCCTGTTCAGTTTGCCGCGGACGGACGCCGGCGCCGCAAATTGACGATCAAATACTGGTCGATCCGCCATTCGCGCCTGCTCGAGACCTTTTACGGCTTATTTGAAAGAACACTTGTGCTTGGCGCACCCCTCTTTCGCGCGATCGGCTATCAGCGCCTCGAAAAGCCCATCGCCGCGCTTGAACGTCAGGTAAAGGGTGTTCTTTTTGATTGCCGCATGTGCGGCAAATGCGCCCTGTCATCGACGGGCATGTCGTGTCCGATGAACTGCCCGAAGCAATTGCGCAATGGTCCGTGCGGCGGCGTGCGCGCCAATGGCAATTGCGAAGTCATTGCCGGCATGCCCTGCGTCTGGGTCAAGGCCTGGGAAGGTTCGCGCAATATGGCGGGCGGCGACGCAATTTTGGAAGTTCAAAAGCCAGTCGACCATTCGATCAAGGAAACCTCGACCTGGTTGAGCGTCACGCGCGAGAAAATGGTGCAAGCATGAACAGCCCTGACGTTCACCCCGTCGATCCCAGTCTGCCGCTTGATCCCCTGCCCGGCCATACCTCGCGCGGGCGCTTGGAGCGTGTTCTTCGGCGCGGCGAATTTTCTGTCACCGCCGAACTGAACCCGCCTGACAGCGCCAATCCGGAAGACGTTTATGAGCGCGCCCGGATTTTCGACGGCTGGGTCGATGCCATCAACGCGGTCGATGCGTCGGGGGCCAACTGCCACATGTCATCCGTCGGGATATGCGCGCTTTTGACCCGCATGGGCTATGCGCCGATCATGCAAATCTCCTGCCGCGACAAAAACCGCATCGCCATTCAGGGTGACGTGCTCGGCGCATCCGCCATGGGTGTGGCAAACATATTGTGCCTGACCGGCGACGGCGTCCAAAGCGGCGACCAGCCAGGCGCCAAGCCGGTCTTTGATCTGGACTCGATTTCGTTGCTGGAAACCATCAAGATCATGCGCGACGAGGCAAAATTTCTGTCGGGCCGCAAGCTTTCCACCCCGCCGCCGGTGTTTCTAGGCGCAGCGATCAACCCCTTCGTGCCGCCTTTCGATTTTCGCCCCTTGCACTTTGCCAAGAAAATCCGTGCCGGCGCGCAATTCGTCCAAAGCCAATATTGCTATGATGTGCCGATGTTCCGCGAGTTCATGCGACGCTCACGTGACATGGGTCTGCATGAGCAATGTTTTGTGCTGGTTGGCGTTGGTCCCCTCGCCTCGGCCAAGACCGCCCGCTGGATGCGCAGCAATGTGCCGGGTGTTCATATTCCCGATGCAATTATCGAACGCCTTGAAGGCGCAGCCGACCAGAAAGAGGAAGGCAAACGGATTTGCATCGATATCATCAATGAAACCAAGGAAATTGAGGGTGTCAATGGCGTTCACGTCATGGCCTATCGCCAAGAAGAATATGTGGCGGAGATCGTGCACGAGTCAGGTGTGCTCAAGGGCCGCCGCCCTTGGCAGCGTGAGGCGCGCCGTGACGAAGCGCAGATCGTGCAACGCCTTGATACACTGCTGCACCGCGACGCCATCTCGCCGGAGAACATGGCAGCCAAAGCCGTGCATGCGGAATAGCTGCCGCCAGTTTTCGTTTGCCGCAAACAGCATAAGCATATAAAGAAGTCTTTATGTCATCTGGAGAAACTGAATGACCCGCACCATCGTCGCCTCCGCCACCCGCGAAATCATCATCGGCTTTGACCAACCGTTTTGCGTAATTGGCGAGCGGATCAATCCAACCGGCCGCAAGAAACTTGCCGCGGAGATGATCGTCGGCAATTTCGAGACCGTGATCAGGGATGCGCTGGAACAGGTCGCCGCCGGCGCCACCATGCTGGATGTCAATGCGGGTGTGACCTCCGTCAACCCCAACGAAACCGAGCCGGGGCTTTTGGTCCAGACTTTGGAGATCGTTCAGGGTCTGGTCGATGTGCCGCTTTCCATCGACTCATCGGTAAGCGCGGCCATCGAAGCGGCGCTGAAAGTCGCCAAGGGCCGCCCGCTGGTGAATTCAGTGACGGGCGAAGATGAAAAGCTCGAAGCCATTCTGCCGTTGATCAAGAAGTATGATGTGCCCGTCGTCGCCATCTCCAATGACGAAACCGGCATTTCCATGGACCCGGATGTCCGCTTTGCGGTTGCCAAGAAGATCGTCGAGCGGGCGATGGACTACGGCATCAAGCCGCATGACATCGTGGTTGATCCGCTCGTCATGCCCATTGGCGCCTTGGGCGATGCCGGCCGCCAGGTCTTTGCCCTCCTCTACCGCCTGCGCAACGAGTTGAAGGTCAACACGACTTGCGGCCTCTCCAACATTTCCTTCGGCCTGCCGCACCGCCACGGCATTAATGCGGGATTCATTCCCATGGTGATTGGCGCCGGCATGACCTCGGCCATCATGAATCCGTGCCGTCCGCAGGAAATGGAAGCGGTGCGCGCCGCCAATGTGCTCAACGGCACGGATCCGTCCTGCGAACAATGGATCAAGACTTATCGCGATTATGCGCCTGCTGCGGCGGGTCAAGCGGCAGCGCCAGCCGCCGCGCCCTCAGCGGGCGGCCGCCGGGGCGGAAGGTCGGCGCGGGTTGGGGCGGCCTGATGAAACGCACCCAAGCGGAACTCTCCAGCATCGGCTTCTTCGCACCATTTGTGATTGCGCAAAGGATGTCCCGCATGATGCTGCCAGAGCCGCTGAAGACAGCGCATGACCGCGCTGAGGACAAGCGCATGGTCGCTGAGAAGGCGAAGGCCGCGCTGGACGGAATCGCCGCCGCCAACATCGAACTGTCGCATCAGATGATGAATGCCTGGATCGGCATGGCATTCGGGAAAATGCCCAAACCAACAAAAGCCGCGGACGCCATTGCCTCAGCCGCACTGAAGCCAGCGCGGCGGCGGGTGAAGGCGAATGTGAAGAGGCTGGCGAAGTGACAATGACGGAAAGCTCAGCGCGAGGCGCCCCCCTCTGTCCTGCCGGACATCTCCCCCGCATGGGGGGAGATCTTCAACCGGCGCTGTTTTCGCTCTTTCTTCCAACCCAGCAAGCAAATGGGAAAGTCGTGCCACAGCCAATCTCCCCCCATGCGGGGGATATGTCCGGCAGGACAGAGGGGGGCGCCTCGACGTGACCTCTGCCACCGATCCCCTCGTCCTCTTCATGCCGTCCGGCAAGCGCGGCCGCTTCCCCGCTGGCACCCCCGTGCTGGATGCGGCGCGTCAACTTGGGGTCTATGTTGAAAGCGTCTGCGGCGGGCGCGGCATTTGCGGGCGCTGTCAGGTCGAGGTGCAGGAAGGCATCTTTGCCAAGCACAAGATCACCTCGACGCTCGACCATATTTCTGAATTTTCCGCCAAAGAGCAGCGCTACAAGGGCCTGCGCGATCTCGCCGATGGCCGCCGCCTCTCCTGTTCAGCGACCATTCTCGGCGACCTTGTCATTGACGTGCCGGAAGATGTCGCCGTCAACGCGCAAGTGGTGCGCAAGGCCGATGACGGCCGCCATATCGAGCGCGACGCGGCGATCCAGCTTTGCTATGTCGAGGTGGAAGAACCCGACATGCACAAGCCGCTTGGCGATCTTGACCGGCTGAAGGTGCAGCTCGCCAACGATTGGGGCTTCACCAAGCTCGAAACCGATTTTTCCCTGTTGCCGCAGGTGCAAGGCATCTTGCGAAAAGGAAATTGGGGCGTCACCGCCGCCATTCACCGCGATGACGAGGCCGGCATTCCGCGCATTGTCGCGCTCTGGCCAGGCCTGAAGAACGAAGCCTATGGCATTGCCTGCGACATCGGCTCCACGACCATCGCCATGCATCTCGTCTCGCTGCTGTCGGGCCGTGTCGCCGCCTCGTCGGGCATGCAGAACCCGCAGATCCGCTTTGGCGAAGACCTGATGAGCCGGGTTTCCTATGTGATGATGAACCCGGACGGGCGCGAAGGGCTGACCAAGGCCGTGCGCGAGGCGGTGAATTCGCTTGTCGACAAGGTCTGCGCCGAAGGCAACGTCACCCGCAATGACATCATGGATGCCGTCTTTGTCGGTAATCCCGTCATGCATCATCTGTTCCTCGGCATCGACCCGACCGAACTCGGCGGCGCGCCGTTTGCACTCGCCGTCTCAGGTCCGGTCAGGGCCAAGACCTCGGACATTGGTGTTCCCCTGAACGAGGGCGCCCGCCTCTATCTCCTGCCGTGCATTGCCGGGCATGTCGGCGCCGATGCTGCCGCAGCCACGCTCTCCGAAGGGCCGGACCGGCAGGACAAGATGATGTTGCTCGTTGACGTGGGCACCAATGCTGAAATCGTGCTCGGCAACCGCGCTCGCACCGTCGCCTGCTCCTCGCCGACCGGCCCTGCCTTTGAGGGCGCCGAAATCTCGTCCGGACAGCGGGCAGCCCCCGGCGCCATCGAGCGGGTGCGCATTGATCCGCAAACGCTGGAGCCGAAGTTCAAGGTGATCGGCGTTGAAGGCTGGTCCGATGAACCGGGTTTTGCCGAAGGCGCTGCGAAAACCGGCATTACCGGCATTTGCGGCTCGGCCATCATCGAAGTCGTCGCCGAAATGTTTCTTTCCGGCCTGATCTCCGAAGACGGCGTCATAGACGGCGCCATGTCGGCGCGCACGCCGCGCATCTTCGAAAACGGCCGCACCTTTTCCTACCTCTTGCATGACGGCGCACAGCGCCTCACCGTCACCCAGACCGACATTCGCGCCATCCAGCTCGCCAAGGCCGCGCTCTACGCCGGGATCAAATTGCTGATGGAAAAGCAGCGCGTGGACCACGTCGATGAAATCCGGTTCGCCGGCGCCTTCGGTTCGTTCATTGACCCGAAATACGCCATGGTCCTCGGCCTCATCCCCGACTGCGACCTCGCCAATGTCAAAGCCGTCGGCAATGCCGCCGGCACCGGCGCGCGCATGGCCCTCCTCAACCGCAAACACCGCCGCGAGATCGAGGCGACGGTGACCAAGGTCGAGAAAATCGAAACCGCGCTGGAGCCGCATTTCCAGCAGCTGTTCGTCAACGCCATGGCGCTGCCCAACAAGGTCGATGCGTTTCCGCATTTGGCCGCAGCGGTGAAACTGCCGGAGCGGCGGGTTGTGGAATTGGCGGCGGACGGGTCGAGCGGACGGCGGGGCGGGAGACGGCGGTAGAGTTAGAGTTCGTCGCCGGGTTCCACAGGGCCGCTTTTCACTTTGGCAAGAATTTCCTTGAGCGCTCCGGGGCGTGCGCCCTTGGCACGTTCCCTTAGAAACTCCGCCGCTGTCTGCACAACGCCAACTTTTTGTGCCACAGCGGACGCAATCCACTGGTTCAGCGAAACGCCATCTTCCTTGGCAAGACGTACGGCCTCGCGCTTGATCGATTCCGGCAGCTTTAGGGGATACGTTCCCTTGCTCATTGTAGCATTCCTTTCAAAAACTCTCCCGGCCGGACAACTATCAGGCCGAACCGCAAGGAAACCTCAGCAAAGTCGCGGACATTGTAGGTCACTAGCGCGTCAGCCCCACCCGCCACAGCGGCTTCAAGCACCATCTCGTCCATCGGATCACGCAGTTGCGGTCTCCATTTGTAGTAAATATCCACCGGCTCGCTCATCTGTGCAAACTCGGCGAGGGCGTCCTGAATGTCTTCAGCGGCGAGGCCGTGGACCTTCATTTGTACCTCTCGAAGCAGAACCTCTTGGTATTCCAGAAACAATGCCGTCGAAACCAACGGCTTGATCATTCCATCGGCGACGGCATTTAACAGCGCATTGGACGCCCCGCTCTTGCTTCGGAACGCCGAGACAATCACACAAGTGTCAATCACAATACGCTTCATAGCGTGAAACTATATACCCTATGGGATATTTCAAGCAATGTTTTTCGCCGATGTCGCCACCGAGCCCAAGACCGCAAACACCGCCGCGAGATCGAGGCGACGGGGACCAAGGTCGAGAAAATCGAAACCGCGCTGGAGCCGCATTTCCAGCAGCTGTTCGTGCATGCCATGGCGATGCCGAACAAGGTCGATGCGTTTCCCGAGCTGGCCAAGGCGGTGAAGCTGCCGGAGCGAAGGGTTGTGGAGATGGCGGTGGATGGGTCGAGCGGGCGGCGGGGCGGGAGACGGCGGTAGGGGGTTCTCGTTTTCTTTCATCGCGGGCAACCCCATGTTTCGTCATCCTCGGGCTTGTCCCGAAGACCCAGAACCAAAAGAATCGAAGCTAATGGTCGGTGCAACCCGCACCAATATGAGCGGTAACTGGATTTTGGTTGCAGGCTGGGTCCACGGGACAAGCCCGAGGATGAGGAAGGTTAGCGAATCCGTCGCATCTTTAGAAGTTGCTGACAATTGGCGGCCAGTCGCCACCCTCGGCGCTGCCCCTCATCCCCTGCCGGACCTTCTCCCCGCAAACGGCAGGGAGAAGAGGGGTAATCTCAAGCGCTGGGGAACCCCTTCTCCTCCGTTCTTACGGGGAGAAGGTGGCCCATAGGGCCGGAAGAGGGGCAGCGCTGAGGATGCAGGACTATTGTCATTTCCGATGAAGCGGGTCAAATATCGCTCATGCGCGCCGTTTACTACACAGAGTTCCGCCAGCCCCCGGTCGTCACTACCCTGCCCGATCCGACTCCATCCGGCGCCGGCGTGGTCATCAAGCTCGCCGCTTCCGGCCTTTGCCGCTCGGATTATCACGGCTGGCTCGGGCATGACCCGGACATTGGCCTCCCCCATGTCCCCGGCCATGAACTTGCCGGAACCATTGTCGCGCTTGGCAAAAACGTCTCGCGCTTTCGCGAAGGGCAGCGCGTGACGGTGCCGTTTGTCGGCGGATGCGGCCATTGCCCTGAATGCAATTGCGGCAATCATCAGGTCTGCGAAAACCAGTTCCAGCCGGGCTTCACTGCCTGGGGCTCGTTCGCCGAATATGTCGCCATTGATTTTGCCGACACCAATCTTATTGCCCTGCCCGATGAGCTTGACGACGTGACGGCGGCAAGTCTCGGCTGCCGTTTTGCGACAGCATTCAGGGGCATTGTCGATGTAGGCAAAGTCCAGCCCGGCGAATGGGTCGTCATCCACGGGTCCGGCGGCGTTGGCCTGTCCGCCGTGATGATCGCCAGCGCCATCGGCGCCAATGTGATCGCTGTGGACCTTGCCGACGACAAGCTGGCGCTCGCCAGGCAAATCGGCGCAGCGGTCACGATCAACGCGTCACAAACGAAAGATGTCGTCAGCGCCATCCATGACCTCACCCATGGCGGCGCGCATGTCTCGATGGATGCGCTCGGCTCGCCCGTCACCTCATTCAATTCGATCGCCTGCCTGCGCCGCCGCGGCCGCCACGTACAGGCCGGATTGATGACCGGGGAAAATGCGAGCCCGAAAGTCCCGATGAGCAAGGTGATCGCACACGAGCTGCAGATCCTGGGCACGCATGGCATGCAGGCACACCGTTATGGCGCGATGCTGGCGATGATCAGCAGCGGAAAACTCGCGCCTCAAAAACTGATCGGCAAGCTTATCAGCCTCAATGATGCGCCCGCGGCGCTGATGGCCATGGACAGATATGACGGCCTTGGCATCAGTGTGATCACCAGGTTCTGAGCAGAACCACTGCCGCTCGCATCTTGAAAGGGCGGGGCCACATTGCGGCCCGCGCCCTCTTCTCCCGCGCCGTGTCAGCGCTTGATAGTGATCCGTCCCTCAACCTTGGCATCCACCGATCCGAGCTTCTTGACATAAACCATGACATCATTGGCGACGAGTTGGCCGCCGCGCGCGTCAACGATGACCTTGCCGCCGGAAAGCGATGTGAAGCCGTCGCCGCCGCCAAGTACGAAATCATTGGTCGCGAGCTTGTAGGATGCGGCGTCATCCAGCGGCTTGTCGCCAAGCATGGCGGAAACCACGCGGCTGCCCGCCGGTTTTGTCGCATCGACCTCGATTTTCATCCCCGAAACATGGGCGAAGCGCCCTCCTCCGTCTTCGATTTTTGAGACACCGTTTTCCAGGGCCTCGCGCAGTTGCTTGCCGCTGACCTCGACCATGACCGTGACATTGCCGAAAGGAAGTTCCGACAATATGTCCTTGCGCGTAATTTCGGACCCGGCCGCGTATTCCTTGTCGGCGCGGATGCCGCCGCCATTCATGATGGCAATATCAGCGCCCGTCACGTCGCGCATGGCATCCGCAATCAGATTGCCGATGGCGGCTTCCCCGGTGCGCACGACATTGCGCCGGCTGTCGAGGCCGCCGACCGTCTTGCCAATGGCAACATTGAGTTCATTGTCCAGTTGTTTGAGATAGTCGTCGGTCAGCTTCTGCGTTTCCGGATCGGGTGTCACCGCAGCTGTATCGATGAAGCGGAAATTCGGCTCCCATTTCACCGACCTTTTTCCATCCTTCTCTTCGACGTTCACAGTCAGATCGACTGGCACCAGATAATTGGCCTCTGTCGACGTGTCGACATGCACGCTGACGCCATTGTAGCGCACCACCAGATGGTGATCGTCACCTGACAAGATGACATCGAAGGCCTTGGACGCATACATTTTGTCATCGTCAGAGTTGGGCGCCTGCACCACGCCGACAACAAGATCGGCGCCATCCTTTTTTGCCTGCTTTGCCGCCTCTATGGCGCTGTCCGCTGTCGGACCGAATTTCCAATCGCCGGTGGACGATACGACCGAAGACGTGTCCTGCGCGACCGGAATGAGCGCAACCTTGACGCCGGCGATATCCTTGATCGTGACGCCGCCCATGCCCTCGATCGGCGTACCATCACCCTTCGTCATGTTGATCGCCGCCCACGGATACTTTGACAGCTTCATCTTTTGAAGAAAATTGTCGGTGCCAAAATCAAATTCGTGATTGCCAGGCACTGCCAGATCAAAGGGCACCACATTTGTCAGCACCACCATGTTTTCGCCCTTGTCGAGGCCGGACATCAGCGATGGCGAAAACATGTCGCCGTTGAAGAGATAAAGCGTGTTCGGATTGGCCGCCTTTTCCGCGCGGGCAAACGCATTCAACCGCGCGATGCCGCCGCGGGTCTTGCCGCCGTCGAACTTGTAAATGTCACCAACACCCAAAAGCGTGATTTTCACAGCCTCAGCCTGTGCAGCACACATGGCCGCGGCTGAGATCAGTGTGGCGGCAAACAAAGACCGGGTGAGATTGGTTAGGGATCGCATGTCTTTCTCCTTTGGCGAACTGTCCGCCCTGCATGTGAAATGACAACACTGGATCGCGCCCGTTGCTGCCCCTTCAACAGACACTTTCAAACAGCCCGCTCTGTGACCGGCGGGCAGGACAGAGTGTGTCACAACGCGCAACTAATTCAATTCCTTTGCAGTTTGACGACACAACCAATCCGGTACCAGGAAAAGCCCGCTAGGCCGCTGACCATCTTGTTCGATCAAGTCCGCCAGCGTCATTCGGCGCGCGCGGCAAGCCTGTCAAACCAGCGGCCCATGCAATGAAACAGCCCGCCAAGCACCATGCATGCCACAGCAATGACCGACAAGACCACAGGCCGGCCATCGGCAGCGCCCTTCAAAAAGTCAACCGCAAGAGCAGCCAGCGCCAAAAGCCCTGTGGCCAAAAAAAGCCATTTGCCTGCATACAGGCATGCGCCGATGACAAAGCGGGAAATCTGCATGAATGCTCCCGGGAATGAAGCGGTTGGCGCGGGCTTTAGCCATTAG